>JAWBOF010000048.1:0-8440 GCA_038826685.1 Bathyarchaeia archaeon | reverse complement strand
AGGTCCAATTTGCTCGCCGGTTAAAGGAGCCCGAGCCACCCAGTGATTGCTATGAGTACAACTTTGGAGAAAGTACGCGAAAAAATCTTGAAACAAATCTCTCCAGACGCAGAAAGAAAAAGACAAATCCGCTCGTTGGCTGAAAAACTGAGAAAAAAAGTGGAAGCCAGCGCTGAAAAAGCCAGAATTAAGGCAGTGGTCCGCGTGGAAGGCTCAGTTGCAAAGGACACTTGGCTGAGCCGAGAACCCGACATCGACATTTTCATGCAATTACCGTCTAATATGCCTCGAGAAGAATTTGAGAAAACCGCATTGAAGATTGCAAAAGAAGCAACTGCAGGGCACAAGCAGGTTGAACGGTTCGCAGAGCATCCGTACTTAGAAGCGTTCGTCGATGGCGTTAGAGTTAACATCGTGCCTTGCTACAAAGTAAAAAAAGGACAATGGAGAAGTGCCACTGACCGTACACCATTCCATACTGACTACATGAAAACCTTGCTTACTCCACGCTTAAGGGATGAGGTTCGACTGCTTAAACAGTTCATGAAGGGCGTGGGCGTTTATGGGGCTGAGATTAAAGTGGGCGGTTTTAGCGGCTATCTTTGCGAACTGCTCGTCTTAAACTATCAAACATTCACAGACGTGCTAAACGCGGCGACAAACTGGAAAGACGGGCAAGTGGTCGATTACGGCGGCTTCTACAAGAAAAAAGAAAGAGAATTAGAACTGCTTTTCAAAGACCCCCTCATAATAATCGACCCGGTGGACAAGGGAAGAAACGCCGCGTCTGCAGTGAGAAAAGAACGACTAGACGAGTTTGTAGCCGCATCCCGCGCATTCCTCAAATCGCCAACCACACGGTTCTTTAATCCACCCAAAACAAAGCCTTACCCGCCTAGAGAAGTCGCCGAACAAATGATGAACCGTGACTCGAGCATAGTCTTCGTGAAATTCGGCCGAGTCAACGCAGTGCCGGACGTTTTGTGGGGGCAACTCTACCGGTCACAAAGAGCGCTGAGGAACCTGCTTTGGCAGAATGATTTTAGGATAATTCGCGATGCGGTTTGGAGCAACGAAAGCGACGTTAACATGTTCATATTCGAACTGGAGCAACTTCAATTGCCCGCCGTGAAGAAGCATCTCGGACCGCCCCTAGACAAGCAAAGAGAATGCGAAAACTTTCTGCAAAAACACCTTAACTCTGCCGAGACATTTTCAGGGCCTATGCTCGAGGATGGAAGATGGGTCGTAGAAACGCGGCGGAAGGTGCTGGAGGCAGATGAACTTTTGGAACAAAAACTAAAGACGGATGGTGGGAGGCAAGTAGGCGTCGCCGAAGAAATCGCCAAAGCGATTAAGGAGAATTTCGAGATACTCACAGATGATGTTATCCTAAGCCTCTATCGGGTTAACAAAGCCTTCGCAGAATTTCTCACGAGATATTATGAAGGCAGACCTGGCTGGTTGGCGAAGCCTTCGAGCCGAAAAACTAAACGCTAAAATCGTTTGTTGACAACGTTTCTTCTTTAGTTTGAAGAAAAGGAGAGAAAAGATGAATTGGATGTGTTAGAAGCGGTTAAGGGAAGAAGAAGTATTCGTGGTTTTACAGATCAGCCGGTTTCTGAAGCCGAAGTGAACGCCTTAATTGACGCTGCTTGCCATGCGCCTTCTGCGGGCAACATCCAACCGTGGGAATTCATAATTGTTAGAAGCGCTGAGGTCAAGCGGGAAATCGCCGTCGCAGCGTTGAATCAAAAGTTTATCGAGGACGCGCCAGTCGTGATTGTTGTGTGCGCCGACATGGCGCGGTCTAGCCGTGGCTACGGTTCTCGCGGCGCTACGTTGTACTGTATCCAAGACACCGCAGCGGCTACCCAGAATATTCTCCTAACTGCTCACGCCATGGGGCTTGGAACATGCTGGGTCGGGGCTTTCAGAGAAGAAGGCGTAAAAAAAGCGTTAGGCATTCCAGACAACGTTAGACCAGTCGCGATAATTCCCATTGGGCATTCGACGGCTAAGCCTACGCGGCCACCTAGAAGACCATTAAGTGACGTAATGCATTACGAAAAATTCTGAAAAACAAACAAAAAAAGAAAGGTTAGGTGGAAGTGGCAGAAGAAGGGGCCAAAGAGGCCGTGGATGCCAGTTTTTTCTTTAGCAGCAACCAAACAAGCAATGCGCCAACTGCTAGGCCTATAATGGCGGCTGCGGCGGGCAAGATATAGGGTGGAAGGGCGTTTGAGGTTTTCACTGTTATGACGGTTTCTTTGGTGTTTCCTGCCCAGTCGGTGGCTACGATTCTTATCGTGTGGTCGCCGTCTACGAGTTTTGTGGTGTCCAGTTGATAGAAGGTTTGGCCTCCGACGGTGTACGGTGTGCCGTCGATGAATAGGATAACGTCTGCCAAGTTGGCGTCTGTAACGCTGAAGTTTATAGTTATTGCTCCCGAGAGTGAAGCGTTGATTTGTGGCGAATTTATCGTGACGGCGGGTAACGTGTTATCTGTGCTCACCGTGACTGTCGTGATTAGTTGGTTTCCTGCTTTGTCGTAGACTTCTAATCTAAGCGTGTAGGTTTTGTCTTCGGTCGTGGTGTTCCACAAGCGGCTGTGAAGGCCACTGGTGTACCAAGTGTAAGGAGGCACAGCTAAATCGTCCATGTAAAGTTTTGTGATGTTCAGGTTGGCGTCGTATGCGTAGAAGGTTATGTTGACCAAGCCCTTAACGTAGGCTCCGTTTAATGGTGCCCTAATTTCTCCAACCGGCGGCGTGTTATCGACAGTTACGGAAATTTCGTGAGTTTTTTTGTTTCCTGCCTTATCCAACACTGTTAGCGTGATTGTGTATTGTCCGTCGTTGAGGCTTGTCGTGTTCCACGAGTGGAAAGTGGTCGCCGTCACGTCGAAGGTTTCTCCAGCAACCGTCAAAGAAGCATTTTCAAGGTTCGAATCCTCAAACGTAAAAGTCACGTTCACCAAGCCCCTAACATGGGCGTTGTTTGCTGGCGAAGTGATTTGGGCGGTGGGTAATGTGTTGTCGATTGTTATCGTGATTTGCGTTTCGGCTTGGTTTCCTGCCCAGTCGTAGGCTATTAGTTTGACTATGTAGCCTCCGTCTGGGAGTAAGGCTGTGTTGAATGGGTGCGAGGTTTTTCCTGTGACGTCGATTGTAACGTTGTTGCCTATTTTTATAGATGCATTTTTTAGTACCAAATCCTGAGCCACAAAGAGGAAAGTTATGTTGCCAGCCACGTAGGCATTGTCGGCGGGTGCTGCTATGTTGACGACTGGCAGAATGTTGTCTACCACCACAGTAATCGTCACGCTTGCGCTGTTTCCTACAGTGTCATATCCGACCAGCATTATTTGGTGAGAAGCGTACAGTTCCAAAGTGGTGTTCCAAAGGTATGTGTGGACTCCGGCTGGGAAGGTTGCCACTTTGTCTTCGTCAATGAATAATTCCATACGGTCGAAATGGTCGTCCGCCCCTGAGATGTCGATGGGCACGATTTGTCTGACATAACTGTTGTTTGCCGGTGAAAGTATTTCCACGGTGGGCGAAGTAAGGTCGACGACTATTGTAACTTGACGGCTTGCGTAGTTTCCCGCCCTGTCGTAAGCAACGATTGTTATGTTGTTTGGTCCTTGGTTAAGGTTGGAAAGCACGTACGGCGTGAGAGTAGTGTTGGCCACGAATTGACTATTAAGATAAACAGAGTATTTGCTGATTCCGCTTTGAGAATCCGTTGCAACCCAATTCATCAGCACGCTGGTTGTCCCTATGACTGTTCCGTCAGACGGCGAAACCGAAGTAATCTGGGGCGGGGTAATGTCATCTTTGCAAATCCAGACTATCATGTTAGTTGCAAGACGGAGATTATCTGCTATTCCGATACCATAATCACGTAAAGCGTCGTCGTCCACAAAACCCAAAACCCTGCCTTTTCCAACCCAATTAACTCCAAGCATGATTTCCATGTACTCGTCCCTAACAATTGCGGAAGCACCGCCAGACAACGAAAGCAACGCTTCTGGATTGCCTAAATAGACTTGGCTGACTCCCTGGGTCACCTCGTGAGCGACTATGTACGAAGTGAAGCCGGGCATGCCGCCGCCTGCCCAAGCGATGCCTCCGAAGTAAGTGAGATTAGTGTAGAAGGATGGGTAATCGTCGCCGATAACCAGAAGACCGCCGCCGTTTACGACAAACGCTCGTATCGCGTCTAATTCGGCACTAGTATAGTCTGTGCGTGATTGGAGTATAACAAACGCGTCATAACCCGCAAGAACGCTCGAAGTTATAGCCCCACCCACGTGAAGGTCCACTATGTATCCCATCGTCTGTATGTTACTAACCCACTGACTGTAACTATAGACTGAATCCGTGCCGTGGGTTTGGTCGAAGAGCACGTAGCCCTTCACTGCGAAAACCTTCACTATGACTGTCACTACGTTATCTGACAAGATAGTTTCACCAGCGACAGGCGGCGCATACGCAGTTACGTTGTAGGTCGCCTCGACCGAGGGCGTCCACAAAAGGCTTATCGAATGAGACATGTTTACTGCCAACTCGGTTATTGGTATTGAAGCCACGACTGTTTCGTTAATCTCTAACGTCAACACTACATCGGTCTCGTTGCTCAAACCAAAGTTAGATACCGTGGCATTCAACAGGGTAGAACCGTTAATCGGGACAAAACTCGGTGCGTCCAACGTCACGTTTAACTCGTGCTCAAGCACATAACCTGCCGGAATGTTGGTTTCGTCGAGCATGATGATTTGCTGCAATGAGCCGCCATAACTCTCGAAACGCACCCAGAGCCCAGTTGCTTTCTCGAACCACCACATGAACTCAACTGTGGTGAAGTTTTGGTAGAGTTTCCACGTGTCCATTGCTTTTCTGCCGACCATTAGCGTCTCGCTCTCTATCACCGTCGCTGGCCCGAAAAGAACGTTTACTTTCGAGCCTAATGTTACGTTGGTCTCTATCATTGCTGGGAACCACGAACCCTGCCACACTCCGCTTTCGCAGAGACGGTTCATAATGTTAACAACTGTCCAACCAGCCGAGTAGTTTGAACCATAAGTCATGCTCAGCAAAGTGACATTCATTTGGTATGAAGAGATGAATTTGGAGTAGTTGAGTTGCATTTTCCCGGTTGAGACTTGTTGGCCAAAACTGTCCACGGCATACCCAGTGTAGTTTGCCCATTGGCCTTCTTGAGGCGTTATCAAAGGAGACGCAACAGTGACGAGTACCGTGGCTTTATTGTTAACCGTGGATTCTTCCCCTACAATTGGAGGTGAATAAGCCGTAACATTATACAAGCCTTCTTGAGTTGGGTTCCACGGATTGCTTAACGTGTAGGAACTGCCAGCGGGAAGCGAGGATACGTGCTGAGAGACGAATAATTTTGTTGTATTGCGCGTCATGTCATAAACTGACAAATAAAGGTCAACGTCGCTTTCATTTTGCAAGCCGTCGTTCCGAACTGTGGCGTTCAACCACACGATGCCGCCCGGAAACATTACATTGGGCGCTTCGAGCGAAACCGACAATTCATGCTCGGGTTTTTGGTACTGTGACCACACCATGGCGTTGTAGAGAATTTGATAATTGTAATGATAGTATTCTGGGATTATTTCCAGCCACGGAGAAATGAACACGAGCCCACGGTAAACGATGATGGCGCTCTCCTTGTAGTGCCCAAGGGCTATGTATGTGCCGCCTGCAAGTTCGTTAGACGACCATTCTCCGTCAAAGGGGACCGATGATTGGACAAGTGGCATTGTGTAGGGGTTCGGAACACCGGCGAAAACTGGATGCGAAGAGTTTTGAAGTTCCAAAAGATCAGTGGCGGTAACGTCCCAAGATGTGGACTGGTTTATTCCGATTATGGAGCCGAACTTGTTGTTGTTGGGAACCTGATAATAGAAGGTGCCCGCCGTGATGATTAACCCGTGTCCCTCATGCACGTAGCGTTTAATCGCTTCTATTTCTTGGTCGGAGTATTCCCAAGCATAGGCGCAACTGATGATTAGCACGTCGGCGCCCGTTGCGTTAAGGTCGCTGTATGTGATGTTGTCCTTATCAAGAGTGGAGTAGTCGATGTTGATTAGTTGGTCGCCGAATCGTTTCCAGTTGTAATTCAACGAATCCCACACGTCCGTAACGAGTTGGGTTCCGGCAGAACGTAACACGAAAACTTTCAGGGGGAAATCCACGTAAACAAAACCTTGAACCATGTTGTTTTCCGTGCTAGTTTCGTTCGTCACTGGCAGAACATACACTGTCACGTTGTAGTTTCCAATGATCGTGGGGCTCCAAGACATGCTGACTCGGGTAGAGGTGCCGCTTACAAAGTTGCCGATGCTTACTGACGCTTCAACAGTGCCATTCACGAGCAATTGAACAGTCGCGTTCTCGTTGGAACGACCGTAATTCACTATCGTCGCGTTTATTATTCCCGTACTGTTCGGTTCAACGTAAGGCGGTCTCCTCCAACTCGTGACAACCAAATCGTGCGGCGGAAGAGGCTGCGTAATGGCTTTGTAGGCGTTCAATCTGCCGTAGCCATAATAAACATCAAAACCAGCGGCGCCCAAATCGTCCGCCGTGTCTCTCAGATGAAACCTCAAAACATCACGCGACATGTTCGGAAACCGGCTCCACACCAACGCAGCCACGCCTGACACGTGTGGACAAGCCATCGAAGTTCCGCTTAATTGATCATAGGGGTAGGTAAGCCCTGGATAATGCGAATAAGAAATCGTCGAAAAAATCTGTACTCCCGGCGCGCCGAGTTCGACCCAATCGCCATACGAGGTAAAGTAGGCTGCTTTGTCATTTTGGTCTGTTGCTGTGACCGCGATTACTTCGTCGAAAGCGGCTGGGTATAGCCTTTGGGATGATCCTTCGTTTCCAGCAGCCGCGACAAGTAACACGTCATGGTCGTAGGCGTATTTCAGGGCATCGTGAAGAACCGAACTTGCAGACGAACCGCCCCAACTCATGCTGATGATGTCTGCGCCTTTGTTCGTGGCGTGGATTATGGCGTTTGCAAGGTCGTCGTAGTATCCTCCTCCGTAGGAGTCTAAACCTTTTTCAGCCATAATTCTGACTTGCGCAAGACCGGCGATGCCTTCGGCGTTGTTTATCACTGCACCGATTATACCTGCAACGTGAGTGCCGTGGCCGTGGTCGTCCATCGGGTCCGAGTCGCCGTTTACCCAATCGTAGCCTAATGAGACATAGTTCGCGGCAAGGTCGGGATGATTGTAATCCACGCCTGTGTCAATGACCGCTACAAGGATGGCATTGTTACCCACGGTGATGTTCCACGCGTAGTCTGCTTTAATTTTCACGGGTCCCCACTGGCGATTCCAAAAGGTGTCGTTTGGAACCATAAACGCTTGATACTGCAAATTGGGCTCAATATACCGGCCGATTCCGCTTTCCCTCACTTCAGTCATAAAAGCGGCACGAAAATCTTGCGGCACATCCACAACGACGGCGCCGACCTTGTTTCCTAAATAAATTTTGTTTACGATTCTTCCGTTCTTGGCGAGAACTAGTTGTTCTGCTTTCTCATAAGCGCCCCAAGCGTCCGAGAGCCCGACGATTAATTCTGCAGAGTCGCTTTCGTAAGTGAAAAGATTGGTGTTTTGTTTTGCGCGGTTGAAGTTTAAAAGGTCTATTGGTTTGTTTTGTGAAGCGTCGGTGTTGACAAGCGGAGTCTTGCTAAAATCTACCCCCTTCAGTAACTCTTCGCTTATGTTGCCTGCGTTTCGGGAAACGCTGGCGAAAACTTGGGTCAAGTTTAGGAAGGTTATAGTCGTGTTTGTTAAGAGGAGGATTAATAAAATTAGCGTGGTTACTGTTTTATGGTTCAATTTTTTCTTTCCCCTCGGACACTTAAAGAAGCACACGGGGATTATTTGAAGTTTCCCGTAACCCTTAGCAAAACATTTTAGCCGTCGCTCGATAATATTTGATTGATAGTGATTAAGATGGGCTATTATCTGGGCGAAATGGCGTGGCCAGATGTGCAAGAATTCTTGGCCAACCATAACGTCGCCATCGTGCCCGTCGGAAGCAATGAGCAACATGGCCCACACTTGCCTCTCGACACAGACGCGTACGACGCGTTTTGGCTTTCGTTAAAAGCCGCAGAGAAAGCAGGCTGCGCCCTTGTGGCTCCTCCGATTTATTATGGTGTTTCGATGCATCACATGGACTTTCCCGGCACTGTAACGCTTAGTCCGCACACGCTAGAGAAGTTGGCATACGAAGTTGCCACGAGTTTGGTGAGGCATGGCTTTAGAAAAATTGTTTTTGAGAACGGGCACGGCGGGAATACGCAGGCTTTGGAGTCTGCCGCGCAGAGGGTAAAGCTGGATACTGGTGCGTTTGTGGTTGTTCACACCGTTAGCCCAACA
>JAWBOF010000047.1:0-8459 GCA_038826685.1 Bathyarchaeia archaeon | reverse complement strand
GAAACCGAGCGAAAGACTCGCGGAATCTGGGACCGATAAGTTTGTTGATACGACAAGCAAACACAAGGAAGAGGCGGGAGGAAAGAGGTATGACGAAGATAGGATCTACCATCTCCACACAGTGCTTTCTGCAACTGGCGAGGAAAATCCGCAACTTGCTTGGCATGTAAATATGGATGGGCTTTACAATGTTCTCGAAACGGCGAGGGAACAAAAAATTACTCGAGTTTTTTGGCCTAGTTCAATCGCTGTTTTTGGTCCGGAGGCACCTCGCGTCAATACTCCTCAAAATGCGGTTTTGATACCTCGAACAATGTACGGTGTTACGAAGGTTGCGGGTGAATTGCTGTGTAATTATTATTTTACCCGTTTTGGCTTGGATGTGCGAAGTGTGCGCTACCCGGGTATTATAAGCAACGAAACACTTCCTGGAGGAGGCACCACGGATTATGCTGTAGAAATTTTTTATGAGGCGATTAAGAAGAGACGTTATACGTGTTTTGTGCGGGAAAATACGGTTTTGCCTATGATGTATATGCCCGATTGTATTAAGGCAACTATGGATCTGATGGAGGCTGATTCCGCTAAAATTAAACATCGCACCAGCTACAACGTGTCAGCGATGAGTTTTTCCGTGGGCGAATTGGCAGCTGAAATTAAGAAATATATTCCGGATTTCTTATGTGAGTACAAGCCTGATTTTAGACAAAAAATTGCAGATTCTTGGCCGATGTCGTTGGACGATGGTGCCGCACGTAAAGATTGGGGTTGGAAACCAAAATACGATTTGGCTGCCATGACGAAGGACATGATAGAGAAATTGTCGAAACGTATTGCTGAAGGTACGGTTAATTAGAACCTATTAAACAAGAGCTAAAATTTCTCTTAGATCCCGTATTTTTTCGACGTTTTCGTTAATCTTGTTATCCCTATCTATTACGAGTGCTTTCAGTCCCGCTTTTTTAGCGCCTTCATAATCATATTCTAAGGTGTCGCCCACAAAAAGTGCCTCGTTCGGTAATACTTGAATCTTCTCAAGCGCGCGATGAAAGATTTCCTTTTCAGGCTTCATAAGCCCAATAGGATCAACGGTGATGATTACGTCGAAGGCTTTTGTGTTTAGCCCTGTTTTGGTCAGCAGTTTTGCCAAATCGCTCTGTAGCCCATTGGTTATAATTCCTGTCTTAAGTCCTCGCCGTTTAAGTTCGCTAAGTGTTTCATTTACGTCTGGATAAAGGCTTACGTCCGCGTGATCCCACCATTCTTCAGCGATAATTCTTGCCAAATCAATTCTTCCGAAAATGCCGAGTTTTTCCAAAAACAAATTGTTTCTTTTTATCCAGAACTCATCGAACATGGTCTTCATCAATTCCATGCTGAGAATCTTTTCTGATTCCTCGTAAGCGGTTAGGATTTCTTCTTGAGTATGGAGGATTCCGTGTGCACTGAGGATTTTCTGGAAATTTGTGATTATGCATGGTGTTTTAATGAGCGTATCGCCCAAGTCGAAAAGAACCGCTTTCAAAATAAAACCTCCACTTCTATGAACATACAGCATGCTCAAAAACGTTCCTCCAGAAAACCTAAAAGAAAGAGTTAAGAGAATAAACACTTCCAAAATTAGAACGAGGCACACAAAAATGCGAAATCCAACAGCCTTCTTACGCGAAGAATATGAAGATTTAGTGAAAAACGAACTCGACTGGAAACTCCGAATTCTACAAGGACCAAGCACCCCGTGGTGCACGGTTGATGGGAAAAAGGTTCTAATGTTCTGTTCCAACAACTATCTAGGCCTAAGCAACCACCCAAAACTCAAAGAAGCAGCAATAAAAGCCGTGCAAACGCACGGCGCGGGTTCCGGCTCAGTTCGCCCCATCGCCGGAACAATGGACATCCATGTAGAACTCGAAAAGCGACTGGCAAAACTCAAGCATGCAGAAGCATCTCTTGTTTATCAAACAGGGTTTGCTGCGAACGCCGGTTTGATTCCACAACTAGCAGGCAAAGGCGATCTTATGATCAGCGATGAACTTAATCATGGAAGCATAATTGACGGCGTTAGATTGTCACACGCTGAAAGGGCTGTTTACAAGCACACAGACATGCAAGACTTGCAACGCGTTTTAGAAGAAGCAGAAAAGCATAATCCTCCGTATAGGCGCATTTTAATAATGACTGACGGTGTGTTTTCAATGGACGGCGACATCGCCCCGCTTGACCAAATAGCAAAATTAGGTGCGGAACATGGCGCTATGGTTTACGTAGATGACGCTCACGGCGAAGGTGTACTAGGCGAGGGCGGCCGAGGGATAGTTTCACACTTTAAACTCAGCCGCGACAAGGTTCACGTTGAGATGGGCACCTTTTCAAAAGCCTTTGGTGTAGTAGGCGGGCATGTTTCAGGATCCAAAGACCTCATCAATTTTGCTTACAACAAATCGCGCACATGGCTACTCAGCGGATCGCACCCGCCAGCAGTTGCTGCAGCATGTATCGCCGCTATTGACGTGTTAGAGAACGAACCCCAGCATGTGCGAACCTTGTGGGAGCACACAAAATACTTCAAGAAAACCATGAAGGATCTGGGTTTTGATATCGGCAACAGTCAAACTCCGATTACGCCTGTTATAGTCGGCGAAAGCGGTGTGGCGAAAAAATTAAGTGCACGGCTTTTTGAAGAAGGCGTGTTCGCCTTGCCTATCGTCTATCCTATGGTTGCTCGTGATAAAGCCCGCATACGCACCATCATGAACGCTGCCTTAACGCGAGAAGATTTGGACTTTGCTATCAACGCTTTCGAAAAAATTGGGAAAGAACTTCATATAATTTAACCAACCTTTCCTTGTTTTTTGGTTTCAGATTATTGTTCGTGGAGAGTTAGGGTTAAATCTTAACGTGGCTTTTTATGTGAAAGACAGAGCGTGTGTGTTTGCAGTTCTGGCAACTAATCGCCCAAGCGTCAAACTGGATGGAACAACTTGTGCTCCAGTATGGATATTTTGGAATTTTTCTGTTGGCTTTCATCGGAGCAGTTTCTATTTTTATACCAATCCCTTACACTGTGATCGTTTTCACTCTTGGCAGCTTATTCGACCCAGTTCTCCTAGCTGTAGCCGCAGGTTTCGGTGCGGCTTTGGGTGAATTCTCGGGTTATTTACTTGGAATGTATGGCGCCAAAATTATAAGCGAAGAGAGGCGACGTAAAATGGAGTTTATGGTGAAAGTTTTTAATAGTTGGGGACCGCTTGCCATATTTGTATTCGCTTTGACGCCTTTGCCTGATGATTTGTTGTTTATTCCCTTGGGTATGATGCGTTACCGTGTTGTTAAAGTGTTTGTAGCTGCTTTAGCCGGGAAGATTGCTATGAATTTTATTCTTGCTTATACGGGAAAATTTACGAAAGGTGTAATTTATGATTTCGTAAAGCAGTTTTATGGGGGTGAGAGTGATTTGGTTGCAATGTCACTTACTGCAGTAGTTGGGGTTGTTTTGCTGATAATCATATTGGTTGTCATGTTCAAGTTGGACTGGGAAAAAATCTACCACAAATACGTGGAAAAAGGAGAAAAAAAAGATGAGAGTAATCGCTGATTTACATATACATAGCCGTTTCAGTAGAGCAACAAGTGAAAAAATGAATATTGAAGAAATTGCCCGTTTTGCGAAGATTAAGGGTTTGAATCTTGTGGGAACAGGAGATTTTTCACACCCTAAATGGTTCAAAGAAATCATCCAAGACTTAAAAGAAGTAGAAGGCACCGGGCTTTACAAACCTGCACGCAACCCCGAATCACCCATACACTTGATGATAACAAACGAAGTAAGCACAATTTTTACGCATGAAGGAAACAACAAAAGAATTCACCATGTAATTCTTTCACCTAACCTAGAAATCGCAGCGCAAATCAACGACCGACTTGCAAAATATGGAGACCTAAGCATAGATGGCAGACCCATGCTGAACATCACAGCAGCACAATTGGTTGAAGAAGTCATGCAAGTATCTCCTGAAAATGAGATCTTCCCAGCACATGCTTGGACGCCTTGGTTCAGCATTTTCGGCGCCTTTAGCGGATTCGACCATGTTGAGGATTGCTACCAAGACATGACAAAATATGTTCATGCCTTGGAAACTGGCTTGTCAAGCGACCCGCCGATGAATTGGCGGCTCAGCGCACTGGATAAGTACACGTTGGTTTCAAACAGTGACAGCCATAGTAGCTGGCCGTGGAGATTGGGGAGAGAAGCCAATGTTTTCGAACTTGAAAAGTTAACCTATGAAGAGATCTTGGACGCTATTCGGCAGAAAGATTCTAAACGCTTCAAATTTACTATCGAGACAGATCCCGCGTATGGAAAATATCATTGGACTGGGCATCGTGATTGCCATGTTTCTATGCCGCCGCAAGAGGCGATAAAATTTGGAAACATCTGTCCCGTTTGCCGTAGACGGTTGACTAAGGGCGTTGAGCAACGAGTTGAAGAATTGGCTGATAGACCGGCGGGGTTTAAACCAGTCAACGCCATTGGTTATTTGCACTTGCTTCCGCTTTCAGAGATTATTCAAACTGTTTTGGGAGCCGCCAGCCCCAGTGTTCAAAGTGTTTGGAGTGTTTACAATAAATTAATCGCCGAGTTTGGAGATGAGTATTCGGTTTTGATCGATGCGCCGCTGGATAAGATGGCAAAGATTGTGGACGCCCGTGTTGCAGAGGCAATAATAAGAGTGAGAAAGGGCGAGGTTCGGGTAACACCTGGCTACGACGGCGTTTATGGACAATTAGTATTATTTGAAAATGAACAACAACAAAAACAAGAGAAGCAACCTGCAAGGCAACAGAAAAACTTGACGGATTTTATGTAACCAATCATAAAGATGCTTTTTGCACATAATCCATATATCCAAAAACAAAAGATTAATTGAGGCGGCATGTTGCAGTCTTGGGCTAGTAAAGTGCTTCCTATCAGAGTTGCCAAAGAGTTTGTTATCCATCTATTGTCGTCTGCGGTGGGTAGGGAAGAAGCTTTGAAAGCAACCTCTGCCGAAGAACTACGATCTGCATAACAAGGGGGTTGAGATGATCCTTTCATCAGAACCCGAGAAAGTTACAACGCGGCTGCTTTATTACGAAGACGCTTACATCAAACAGTTTGAGGCAAAGATCATCAGAGTTATCCGCATGGATAACACCGTAGGCTTGGTGCTGGATCAGACAGCGTTTTATCCAGTTGGTGGAGGGCAGCCTGCTGATAAAGGTGTGGTAAGAGGTGAAAACTGGAAAGCAAATGTTGTCGATGTGCAGTTGCGTGAAGGTAATCCTCTTCATGTTTTGGGTGACGTGGAAGGCGAAATTAAAGAAAATGACAATGTGTTGGGCATTTTGGACTGGGAACGAAGAAGTGCATTAATGCGGAACCACACGGCGGCGCATTTGATTTCGGAAGCGATTTGTCAGGCTCTTGGAAAACCCTTAGCGGTTGTAGGGTCAGCTGTAAATGTTGATAAGTCAAGGCTGGATTTGGCGTATGAGGGCTCGCTTCGAGATTTGTTTCCGAAGATTGAAACGATAGCTAACAAGATAGTTAAGGAAAATCGGCCGGTTGTTGTGAGTGTTATGTCACGAAACGAAGCGGAAGAATACTTGAACAGGTTTCATGAAAGCCTAAAAACCTTGCCGGCTACTGTGCAAAGGGTTCGTATCGTGGAAATTAAGGATTGGCACGTATGCGCTTGCGGAGGAACCCATGTGAGACATACGGGTGAATTGGGGGCGATTAGGGTTTTGGGGCGGGCTGCTAAGGGGAAAGGTGTTGAGAGGATAGAATTTGTAGCGCAAAGTCCTTAAGCTTAGTTAGGTACAGTTTTTGTTGGATGATGAAGAAGAGAGAAATGAGTACGCTGTGATGGAAATCTCTCGACGGGCGATCTGACACTTTTTCTGTTTTGGTTTGAAAAGCAATAAATAGTATGATGAACTTTTGAGGAAGAGTAATGTGCGGCTGCGCATGACAGTTGGATGTGTGAAGCGTTGAGTGAATTAATGAAATGGTTCGAAAAGCGAAGAGAAACACGTGCTTTGGGGATCATGCAGCGGCATTTGACTGTTACGATGTCAATCGTGAGTGATTTGGAGAAAGCTGTTGACGCTGCGGTGAAGAAGAATAGTGAAGAGATGCGGAAGCGTGTGGAAAGTATAACGAACAGCGAAAAAGAAGCCGATGCGCTGAGAAGAAGGTTTATGGATGAGCTTTCACGTGGGGAACTTTCGCCTGTTGATCGTGAGGATTTGATGCATCTCATGAAGAGGGTTGACATGGTTGCAGATTGGGGTCGTGAATCCACGCGTTTGTTGAATGTTCTGCCTATGGGAAAAGTACCCGAGAGCCTGCAAACCGCGTTTATGCGGATGGTGCGAGGCATCGCGGAATGTGCTTTTGCGTTGCGTGAGTGCATCGAAAAGATGATGGATAAGCCTCAAGAAGCGTTGAAAGCTGCCGATGAGGTGGAGCGGAAGGAGGAAATGGTGGATGAGATTCATGAGAATTCTCGGCGTTTGCTTGGAGAAGAGGATGCTTTGAAGGCGGGGATTGCGGTTTTGGTTGGGCAGTTGTTAGAGTCGCTTGAGACCGTTGCAGACAGCTGCGAGGACGCTTGTGATCAAGTAAGAGTTATTATTGTGCGTAGGTAAATGGGTTAGAAGGAGCGAGTAAGGTATGGAGAAAATTGTGGTTGATGTTGCCGAATTGAGAGGCAAGAGTGGAAATGAGGCTGTTGAGGATTTGGCGAAGTTTCTTGAGGAAAAGTTGGGCGTGAAGGTTGATGTTTCTGGTGATCAGCTTTTGTTGAGTTCTGGTGCTGAAAAGGGTGTGAAAGGGTTTTCTAGGTCTTATTTGCGAGTGGTTTTGCGGAAGTTTTTGCACAAGACCGAATTGAAAGAGGATTTCCGTGTGATTGCGGGTGTAGATGGTTCTTTGATTGTTAAGGGTAAGAAAATCGTAGAGGTGGAAGAGTAAGGGTTTAGGCTCTTTCTGCTTGTAGTTTTCGGTGCTGTGCGTCGCTTTTCTAGGTCCTCTTCCATATATGATCCAATTAGGCTCCAAATATGCCCCAAATATGAACAGAGAACCCGTGGTTCACTTTTTGGTGTCTTGGTGTATTTTGTTGGGCGATATGTTTTTATGTTGCAGGCCGATATTTCCCGCTAGACATATCGAGTTAGAGGTAGCATCGTGTGAGGAGACTATCTAAAACTCAGACGGCCATTATGCTTCTAGTCCTCGTCTTGGTTGCTGTTGCCGTTGTCGGGGATTTTTTTCTGTCGCGGTCTCGCGGTCTCGTTTTGTCCACGACTACAAGCACATGGGATTCTGGATTGTTAAGTTTTTTGTTGCCAATTTTTGAGCAAAGCTACGGCGTTAAAGTTGATGTGCTCCACGTAGGTACGGGGCAGGCCCTTCAAATTGCCCGAAGTGGTGACGCTGACTTGGTTTTGGTGCACTCGAAAGAGTTGGAATTGAACTTCACAAATCAAGGATACGGAGTTCATCGGGTAGGCGTGATGTACAATGACTTCGTCATTATTGGTCCCAAGACTGACCTTGCTGGGATAAGAGAGCTCACCAACGCCACGGAAGCGTTTAAACGGATAAAAGCCGCTGGCGATTCGAGTGATGTAATTTTTGTGTCGAGGGCAGACAAGTCTGGCACGAATCTGCTTGAACTGAAAATATGGAGCTTTCTTGGGTTGACGCCTAAAAACACGACGTATAGTTGGTATTGGGAAGCAAAAGCGGGCATGGGGAATGTTTTGAGGATCTGCAACGAAAAACGAGGATACACGCTTACAGACAGAGCCACGTGGCTCACTTTCAAAAACGAACTATCTAACTTGGAAATTCTGGTGCAGAATGATAGTATTTTGTTTAACCCGTACAGCGTGATACTCGTTAACCCCGCCAGATATCCTCATAGAAACCATCAAGACGCTGTAAAATTTGTGAAGTTCCTTATTTCAGTAGAAGGACAAAGTTTGATTCAAGATTTCAAAAAAGAAGGCGAGACACTCTTTTATCCCTTGGCGCGCGATGTCCCGAAAGCCGTGGAACTTGGTTTTGAAAATCAACAAGAGGAGCTTGCGTGGTATGACGCTCAGATCTAACCCGTATAATGTTAAAAAGGAGGCAGTTAAATAACAATGTACGTTTTTCTTGAGAGTTTGTTTAATATCCTACACTTGTTCTTTCTCATAAATCCAGATATTCTAACCATAACCTTCCTAACGCTAAGAGTCTCTGGCACCGCGGTTTTGCTCGGCTCTCTTATCGGCATACCCACAGGCGCATATTTGGGCTTGAGAGAATGGAGAGGCAAGAAAACCACTATGAGAATTGTCAACCTTATGCTACGAAGCATAATCAACACGTTTATGGGCTTGCCGCCCGTTGTTGTAGGCTT
>JAWBOF010000046.1:0-8496 GCA_038826685.1 Bathyarchaeia archaeon | reverse complement strand
CGATTGTTGAAGCCATTACTTGAAAACTCATTGAGCCGCCAAGATATATCTGCAAAACCGTAAGAACAATGACTATGTTGAGCACATCGGTAATAGTTGATTCTAAGCAGAGAGTTATTTTTACATCTTCATTGACGTTAAGTTTTGATATTAACGGAATTATGACAACCGAACTAGTTCCGGCAGTCATGGGACCAAGCATTAAAGCTTCAAGCCAAGTAAAGTTTAGGATAAAAAAGGCAAATAAAGAAACGAAAGCGGTGGCCGCCGCAACGTACAGCACAGAAAGTATTGTAGCTCTAAAACTCTGGGATATGACCTTGTATATCTCCATATTAAGCCCGGCATCAAACAAAATTATCATCAAAGCTAACGCTGTCAAGAATGGCGTTATAGGCAACAGTTCCTCTCTAGAAAAGACCGAAAACACTGGACCGAGAAGAATCCCGATTAATATTAAGAACAACGTGTCTGAAAAGCCTGTTTTCTTAAAGAGAACGTTTGCTAAGAAACCGATGGCTATGATGATGCCCGCGATCGAAAACACGGTTATAGCATCTGCCATTATTCGTCCCGTTTATGGTTTTAATGCCAAGTATTTTGTGTTTAGGCTTTTTAACGGTTAGCATAATTTCATCTTTGCATCGTGAAAAACGAAGCTTAAATTTATTCACCTATTACTTGCACGATTACGGTTCTTTGTCTCGGGTGAACATCGGTTTCCACAAAGACCACCGATTGCCATGTGCCGAAAACGGCGCGACCATCAATTATAGGTATAGTCTTATCTGGCGGCAATACCAGCGAACGCAAGTGAGCATGCGCGTTTGACGGATGATGAAAGCGTCCGCGGCTGGAGGCGAGTTGCTCCAAGAAGGTTTTGATGTCTTCGACGAGGGCGGGTTCGTATTCTGTCAAGATGATAATGCCCGTGGCGTGTGGCGCGAACAAGTGCACCAAACCGTTCTTTATGCCCGACTTTGCTACGATGCGTTGAACCTTCTCGGTCAAGTCTACAAAATCAATCGCGCCTTTCGTCTGAAAGGTTAACGTCTCGTTAAAGACTTTCAATTTTTTCACCTACGTTAATGAAGTAGGCGGCTTTTTATAAAAAATAACCGCCAAAAGAACAAAACATGGTGTTTTCGTTGATGCTTTTGTATACGAAAAGCGAAAAAGTAAAAAAGCCTATGCGACAAACAACGTAAGCCACCAACTTCCGTATGGTGCAAAGATTTGCCAAAACAAGCGAAACAGGAAGCACAAAAACTCCTCAAAGCCATCGCCGTTCTGTTGCGAAGCACAACGTGGAAATGCGGTAGAGTGGAACGTCTCGTGGTAAATTATCTGAAAACCCAACTTCAAACCCGCGGGCACGCCCATACACCGATAATCGACATGCTAACGCACTTTAAACTTCGTGGAAAGCAGAAGAACGAATTTCTTGATGCGCTGAAGAGACTCGAAAAACGGCACATCATAAAAATAGAAAGATTCTAAACAACCTCACCTAGCAAACGCCGAGCTTCTTCAATCCATTTGGCAGTAATTTTTGTTGATACTCCTATTTTTGCTGCTAAATCAGCAGCAGACCACTTTGCTAATTCCTCAACAGAAGTGATTTGTAGGGTTTTCAGTTGAGCAAGCCTTCTCGGACCTATTCCCTTTATTTTTATTTCGGTTAATCCTTTTGAAGTTACCGTTGGGCTCGGGATGATAGGTGGTTGTGCTGGCGGCGGTTGTTGTGACGTTTTTTGCTCAGCGGGTTTTGTTTCTATGGGTTTTGGTGGCAAACGGATTATTTGGAATTTTCTTGGACGAGTAGAATAGCCAAACGCCATAAAAAGCAGGCCGAAGAGTATCAGGACAATCATGAACGACGCGGTAATTAGGTTTATAGTGTCATAGAAGGGTATGAATATCGTTAAAGCGAAGCAGATGATTCCTAAAAAATAGAAGACGACATCAAGCCGCATATCGCTGCACCCCATTTTTCTCCGTTGGAACAAGAGTAAGTCTTTATGTTAATGCTTAAATAACTATCGCACATTCGCATACACGGAGAAAGCATCGATGAAGACCAAACCTCGACGAATCATCATAATCTCCGGAACTCCCGGGGTCGGAAAGACTTCGGTGGCGAAGCTTTTAGCCTTAAGACTGGATGCCACGTTGATTAACCTTGGAGAACTCGTGGTGAAGGAAGATTTGATTCTCAATGTAGACAAAAAGCGTGGAACATTTGTTGCGGATCTGGAGAAAACTTCAAGGCATCTCAAGAAATTATTTTCGTCTGCAGCTGGCGATGTTGTGGTTGAAGGACATTTTGCCGTTCACGCGATTCCCGCCGAAAGCATAGATCGTGTTTTTGTTTTGAGACGCAATCCTGATGATTTAAGAAAGTTGCTCAAAAGTCGTGGCTGGAATGAATCTAAGATTCAAGAAAATCTAGCAAGCGAGGTTTTAGATGTTTGTTTGTATGACGCCGTAAAAATGTGTGGCGACGAGAAGGTTTGTGAAATCGACGTAACAGGAAAGACTGAAGAGACGGTGGTTGAAGAAATCCTGTCGATCTTAAATGATAACAGAAAATGTTGGATAGGAATCGTCGATTGGCTGGGACTTTTGGAACGCGAAGGACGAGTTGACGAATTCTTGGGCGAATTCTAAAATACTCACACCCGAAAAGTGAACTCCTAATTCTCTGTTCATATTTGGGGCATATTTGGAGCCTAATTGGATCATATATGGAAGAGGGTCTAGAAACGCGCGCACAACACACTCGCACACAACACAAAAAACCACAAAAAAGATGAAAGGGCTTTCCCGTCAGGGCACCACAAACAAAGAAAACACTACTTCTCAGCAGACTTCAACGTAGGCAAAAGCTGCTTCGCCACATGACCATTCATCAGCACCTTATTCACGTTCAACGTCGAAAGCTTATGGCAAATGTGCGTCAAAGAATCCTCAGTAAAACTCAAAAGCCGCTCACCCTCAGGCGTCAAACCATAAACCTTCCGCGGCCTATCATTATCCAAATTCCAAACACTCTTAATGTAACCCTTCTGCTCCAACGCATTCAACAACGGATAAATCGTACTCGGCCCAAAATAAACACCGAAATTCTTACGAATACTCGCGATAATCTGATACCCATGCATCGGCGACACACGCAGATAGTTTAAGATAACCAAATCCAAAAGCCCCTTCATCAACCGAGCCTCAACATCACGCAAACCCTGACCCAAACCAAACACCACACTGTACACTTGTTCTACACCAAGACAACGTGTCTCTTACAAGACACATGTCTCAAGATTCTCTATACGCAACAAACAAATATAAACGTTGATGCGACCACAAAACATACAAAAACATAACAACCACCAAACAAAGATCAACAAAACAAATAAGCCTAAACCTCAAAAACCATCCCATAAAGGGAAAAACAGTGCCCGAGGATTTCCAAAAACAAATTGTTCAACGCATAGGCAGAAACTTCCTCGACATCATGATCCTACGCCTCGCCAGCGCCCATCCCATATGGGGATACAAAATAATCCAAACCATGAAAACAAACTACGACGTAAAATTAAGCCACAGCGCATTGTATCCGCTACTAAACGCGTTAGAAAAAAGCGGATTCCTACAAAGCAAACAGGAAAAACATGAAGGCCGCATCAGAAAAATCTACGAAATCACTGCCAAAGGCATTCAACTTGTAAACACCTACCATAAACTGCTGAAAGAACAAACAGAAATGCGAGACGTTAAGGGAAGTGATAAAGAATGAAGCCCAAACCACGCCTAAAACAATCTCCAAACATGAAACTCATGGAACAAACCTTACTTGAACTCAAAGAAAGAAGCGCAGACGCACTTAAACAAGCAAAAAAAGAGCTTATCACCATAAAAATAGAAAGCCTGCAAGGACGAAAGGCATTAACACATTATGCGGCCAACTGGAATGATATCACTCATCCAGGGATTCTTTCGTTAGCATGCGAAGCCGTTGGCGGTAACCATGAAGATGTCAAGCCTATGCAGATTGTCTTATTACTTTTGACCGCTGCAGTCGACATACACGACGACATAATCGACGAAACACCCACCAAAAACGGAAAACCCACGGTCTTCGGCATCTTCGGAAAAGACACCGCGTTACTTGTAGGAAACGCCATTATGATGAGGGGCTTCTTTCTTCTTTGTAAATACAGCAGAACCTTACCAAAAAAAACATTAAACCTGCTCACCGACACAATTCAAAACACATTCTTCGACATGGGTAACGCACATTTATTCGAAGCAGAACTTAAAAGAAAAAAAGAACTCAATCCAAATGCATATCTGAAGGTTATTAGAAAGAAAGCCTCAAACATCGAAGCCATCACCCGCATCGGCGCAATAATCGGAAAAGGCTCAAAAAAAGAAATAGAAACATTAGGAAAATATGGAAAAATCTTAGGGACACTAATCACGTTAAGAGAAGAATTCATAGACATTTTTGAACCCGAAGAACTCCGTAACAGAATGAACACCGAATACCTACCTCTGCCGGTACTGTACCTGTTCCAAAACCCAAAAACAAAAATGCAAATTCTGAAACTACTATCAAAAGAAGAAATCTCACAAAACACTGCAAACAAAATTGTCGACATAGTTTTCAAATCGAAAGAAATAGCAAAACTCAAAAAAGAAATGCAAAAGATGCGTGAAGAAGCATCAGATATACTTTCCAAATTACCGCAAAAACATTTAATACCAAAACTAACATTAATCATCCGTTCGACTTTAGAAGACTTGTAAAGAAGAGACTAATATATTTAAATACTAAGACGAATAGGTTTTCGTCTCTTCTCAATACGAGTTGAAGTTTTGGCCTTCACATCTCTCGCCTCAATTGTTTATCTGTAGAACAAATAGACTTAAAAGACTTTCTGTCAGATCCATAAAAGATTTTTATTCACAGAAACATTACAACATATGCGTATCAAATTGGACGCCAATCTAAGCTTGAGTATTAAACGCGTTTTTCAGAGAGAATCCGTAGAGGTTTTTGTTGTTGTCGCAAATACTTTTGCGTGGTATACGCTAGTTTACATTTTCTACCGAAGTATAGTGGAGAATTTGCCGCTCACAGCCTCTGAATCCTTGAGCACATTTGTCTTTTTTTATCTCGGAATAGCGTTCTCAGCCGTTTTAAACTCCGTCATTATTAGGAAAGTTGCCCGTGATTTTCTTCTTTTAATTTGGTTTTTTCTTGGTGTTTGTGCCTCTTTGCTACTATTTGTTATTGACATTAGCCTGCCAACAAGCGCTTACGCCGTATCTATTTTTCTCGGCGTTTCCATAGGCATAGGTTTACCCTCATGTTTGGCCTATTTCGCCGACGCTGTGAAACTGGAAAACCGAGGGAAAGCCGGAGGAATTATATGGGCTTCAGCAGGCGTTGGCACTTTGGTGTTCGCCGCACCCGCATATATACTAAATAATATTGCCACGGCGATTTTATTACTTACTGTTTTAAGGTTAAGCGGCTTGCTTTTCTTTCTTTTCAAACGTGAACAAAAAACAGCAGTAGGTTTGAAAAGAGATTATCCTTTTCACGCGATTTTGCGCGATAGTCATGTTCTATTGTATCTATTGCCTTGGGTGATGTTCTGCCTCATTAATTGGATAGAATCTCCAATAGTAGAGAATCTTTTTGGATCAGAATTCTTTAACTTTGTCACTTTTACTGAATTCGCGATTAGCGGTGTTTTCGCTCTTGTTGGAGGCATTTTCTCTGATTGGGTAGGCAGAAAACGCATAATCATAATAGGATTTATCATGTTGGGCATCGAATACGCCGTCTTGAGTTTTCTGCAAAATTCTATAATTTCCAGGTACATCTATATCGCCTTCGACGGCATCACTTGGGGAATGTTTGCAGTGGTTTTCTTTATTGTCTTGTGGGGAGACTTGGCAAAAGATTCGCTAAAAGAAAAATATTACATTATAGGGGGTTTGCCCTATCTTTTAGCCAGTTTTCTGCAAGTATTTATTAAACAATACATTGCCTCAATACCAGAAAACATGCGCTTAGGCCTAGTCAACACTGCCTTTTCATTGGCCAGTTTCTTCTTATTCTTGGCTATTTTACCTTTAATCTACGCACCAGAAACTCTGCCAGAAAAGAAAATAGCGGATAGGCAATTACGAAAATATGCTGAGGAAGCGAAGAAGATTGTTGAAAAAGAGGTCGAAAAGAAAAAAGTTTAGCATTTTTCCATTTTTTCTATTTTGGCAGTTATTTCCTCGAGAATTTTTGTGAATGGGTGATCGGGCTTTTCTTTTGAGAATATGAACGTTCCACCAGCCCTTAGCACGTCGCAGAAGCAAGGAATTACCTGTAGCACTGGGAGGTTGTATGTTTTTTCATATTGCAGAGCGACTTCCTTTATTTCTTTTTCATAAGAAGTCGTGCTTAGAAGTGTCTTGTTCAACAAGAGGGCCGCCTTTTTATCGAATAAATCATAAAGTTCCTGAATCATGCGTCTCGTGCCTAGTATGTCGGATGTATCTTGCGTTGTCACTACTAAGACGATATCAGCACTGACAATGGCGTTGATCGATGAGTATTGAAGTCCCGGGCTGGTGTCGAATATGATGTAATCGAGCTCCATGTCGTTAAGGAGAGAATTCTTCAATGCCAAAAGTCTGCCGAGAGCTCTCATCTCCCATTTTCTGTCCTTCGCGGTCATGTCACGTATGGCTTCGGTGTTGGGATTGGCAAGTCCGAGCAGCAAACGTCCACCGTTTAAACCACTTTTTTCAGTTGAATCGATCAACACTCGCTTTATCTCACAAACTCCGTTCAAATAATCATTAAGCCAATACTCCGAACCGTCAGCTTTTAACGCTGCGTATAGGCTTGGTGCCCTAAAATCCAAATCAAGAAGACAAACTTTCTTTCCACGAGTTACGAAGGCTGTTGCTAAGTTTATGGACATGAGAGTTTTTCCTGTACCGCCTTTATACGAGTGGACAGCGATTATTTTCCCCATTTCATGTCACCTTTTCATTATTTTTCGACGAAAAAGTACGCTTTTCGCCCCCGTCTTTCTTTCTTTAGGTATCCCATGAGCACTAGTTGATTCAAGTAGCCGCTTTCTACGGCTCTGGCGCGTTTGGAGTATTCTGCAACCTCTTCGGCTGTTGCTTGGCCGAGTTTGCAAATGGAAATTGCTGTTTTTCTCAAGTGATCAGGCAATGATAAAAGAGTCATAACGTCCAATGTTTCAGGCAAATCAGGCATAGCGCCGGCACCAGCTTCTTTTTGTTCGCTCTTTTGTAGCTCGATGATAACTTCCATTTTCTCATTAAGCCTTTCTAAACTTTCCCTAATTTTCTCCAAAAGCCTCGTTTCAGTTTTTTCTATAGGTCTTGCCAACCTCGATACACCTTGACGAATATTTTTTGTGTTTGACGTGTCTACAGAATATCAAGGTTGGACTGTTTATTAAGTCTTACGATATAAATATAAAGATTTTCGGGAAGTGTGTTTTTGGGGTTTTGTGTGTGTTTTGTGTTTATAGTATGGCTGGGAGTTTGCGGTTGTCTTCTTCGATTAGTGGGAGTACTGTTTTGAGTTCTCGGAAGTGTTTGAGTACGGTTATGCCTCTTTGTGTGATGGCGTATACTGTGCGTTTTTTTCCTATGGTTCTTTCTTCTACGAGGTTTTGTTGGATTAAAAAGTCGAGGTATTGTTTTAGTACGGAGCAGTTTACGTTGGCTTTGTACATGATGTGGGTGAGTTTGAGTGGTCCACGGTGGCTTAAAACTTTCAGTATATCGATGTACATTTCCAGTTTACTTCTTCGCATTTTCTAACCTCTTGCCTCCTTTTTTTCTGCTGTTTGGGTATAAATATTTTACGGATTACAGTTACGTTTTTTTCTTGTTTTAGCCCCGTTTTTGGCTTGTTTTTGATGGAGCGGTTTGAATTATGGCTATTCTGTTTTCGAAGGCGGTGACTAAATCATCTGCGAGTATTCTTTGGAGTCCTTTTGACAGGTGTTTCATTTCTGCTTTGAATGCGGTTCGGATTTTTTGTTGCATTTTTTTGCGGTTGTTTGGGGCTTTTTGTTTTCTCAAGGTGCTTCTTCTCCGTTTGTTTGGTTCTTGTTGTCAGTGTTTAGATGTTGGGTATTTAACTGCCTTATGAAGACAAAATATGTATTCTGAATTCATGTTTTTTGTAAGGTTTTGAGTTGTGCGCCGGTATGCTTCCTGTTTTTGTATGCTTTACGGCTTGGAGGGCGGTTGGGTTTTCCCTTTTCGAGTGTTCTCGACGCTGGGTAGGTCCCTCTTCCATATATGATCCAATTAGGCTCCAAATATGCCCCAAATATGAACAGAGAATTAGGAGTTCACTTTTTGGTGTAGGTGGCTTTTTGTTTGGTATGGGTATTTTTTCTTTTGGGTGGGTGGTTGGCGTGTTAGGAGGGTTGG
>JAWBOF010000045.1:0-9223 GCA_038826685.1 Bathyarchaeia archaeon | reverse complement strand
ATCCGTGCGCGGACTACCTGTTATAGAAAGAGACAAGCTTGTAGGTATTGTAACTGAGAAGAATCTACTAGAAAGCGGTGCCGACTTTCCCACTTTTGAATCAAGGAAGGGTCGCTTCAGAGCCCCTGCAAAAATCTCGTCTTTAATGGAAACTTCAGTAACGACATTAAAAAAAACTGCCACCCTAAAAGAGGCCGCGAGGATAATTGTTGAAAAAAATTTCGGACGATTACCCGTAGTTGACGATAGGGGAGTGCTTATAGGTATAGTCGACCGAGAAGATATCGCAAAGGCTTTGTTATAGTTTGGAGGAGTTGATTTGGCAAGAATAGGTGGAAAGCATGAAACGTTTCGTCGTTCTATAAAGGACAAGGGTGCTCGTTCATTAAAGTCGCTTAAGCGGCATCCAGCCAAGAAACGTGAAGGAGAAATAATGAGTATTGCACGAAGCCCGATTGTCACGATGGCGCCTACCATGCCCATTTATGACGCAGTTCAAATCATGGTAAAACAAGGCTTCCGCCGCATTCCTATAGCGGATCCTGGCACAAAAAAACTCGAAGGAATCATCACTGCCACGGACATCGTGGACTATTTTGGCGGGGGCGACAAATTCCAGATAATACAGCAAAAATACGCTGGCAATTTTTTCAAAGCCATAAATGAACCCATTAAAACCATAATGACGCGTGAAATTGTTTCAATCCAAACTACAGCGAAAATCGCAGATGCCATTCGGTTGATGACTGAGAATAATGTGGGAGGGTTGCCTGTTGTGGACAACGAAGGAAGAATTTGGGCCATTGTGACCGAAAGAGACATCGTTAACCTCCTCAAGGACAAAATCAGCGGCGTTAAAGTCAAGGAGATCATGTCAAAAGACTTGGTCACAGTCAAGCCGGAAACTTCGATTTATGACGCCGTGAAAATTATGACGACGCGCGGATTTCGACGATTACCCATCGCCTCGGACAAAAAACTCGTTGGCATACTCACAGTTATGGACGTTATGCGATACTTCACTTTTGGCGGCGTCTTTAAAAATCTTCGTTCGAGCACCATTACACAAGTACTTCAAACGTCGATCATGGAAATCGCCACAAAAAATGTTATCACGATTGACCCGGAAAAAGACTTGGGATACGCCGCAAAGCTTATGCAAGAAAACAAAATCGGCGCTCTCGTAGTTGTAGAAGACAACAATTTGGTGGGTATAATTACAGAACGTGATTTCTTTAAAACTATCGCTTAGCATCGATTATGAGGCGAAAACTTGCCTGTCGACCTCGTTCTTTACAACGGTAAAATCTGCATAAACGACTCTTTCACAACCGCCGGATTGGCTGTAGAAGAAGGAAAAATCATAAAAATAGCCAAAAAAACAAATCTGCCATCCGCGGTGGCAACTATTGACGCAAAGGAATGCTTGATCCTTCCTGGGTTAATTGATGTACATACTCATCTTCGTGACCAACGTCAATCGTACGAGGAAGATTTTTTCACTGGCACTTCTGCTGCTGCTGTTGGTGGTATTACTCTTTGTCTTGACATGCCCAATAACGAACCTGTGACCATGGATTCTCAATCTTTAAAAGAACGTATGCGTGTTGCGGCTAGCAAGTTGCTTGTTAACGTTGCCTTTTACTCGGCTTTTCCAAAAGAGTTGGCTGAAATTTCTCGAGTGACGAGAGAGGGTGCGGTGGCTTTCAAATTGTTCTTGACAAAGCAGATCGGGGGCATAGACATTGAGGACGATAAGATGTTAGAAGACGCTTTTCTGCAAGCTAAACAAAGCGTTGTTCCAGTCGCCGTTCACGCAGAAGACAAAAACATGTTAGAAAACGCAAGCGAACAACTGAGACGAGCCAACCAAAACAACATCGATGCCTATCTTAAAGCCCATTCGCCTGAAGTTGAAGAAAAAGCAGTAAATCGAATCGCGAAAATAATTGAAAAAACCAAAACTCATACGCACTTTTGTCACATTAGCTCAAAACAAGGATTAGACGCCGTTTTAGAAGAAAAAAAATCTGGTTTGCCTCTAAGTTGCGAAGTTACGCCACATCATTTGCTTTTATCGCTCAATCATCTAAAACGTTACGGAACCATTGCACTTTCTGATCCTCCAGTAAGAAATGATAAAAACCGCGAAGCGCTCTGGAGTGCTTTAACCCAAGGATTAATCGATATAATCGCCTCTGATCACGCCCCTCATTTGCTGGAAGAAAAAAAGAAAGAGATCGTTTGGGAGGTGAAACCGGGTTTCCCAAGCCTCGAAACCATCATTCCTTTACTTCTAACACAAATCAACGAAGGACGCATACGAATCTCTGATTTAATTCGATTGATGGCAGAAAACCCCGCAGAAATCTTTCACCTAAAAGAAAGGGGGCACCTCGCACAGGGATATTTTGCAGACATCACGGTTGTCGATATGCACCAAGAACATAGGGTTGATGCTTCAAAATTTTATTCAAAAGCAAAATACTCGCCTTTTGACGGATGGAAGGTTAAGGGTAAACCAATAAAAACTTTTGTTAATGGATGTTTAGTCATGGAAGATGGCGAAATAATCGCGAAACCAGGAATTGGCAAAATAGTTGGATGGAAGCGTTGAAATTTATAACCGACGGCATGCTTGGCAAACTCACCAGATGGTTGCGGCTGCTTGGGCACGATGTTGAATACGCTAATGATGTCGAGGACAAAAAATTAATGGCAATTGCGAAAAAGGAAAGAAGAATTCTTTTAACGCAAGATTTGGAACTTTTTCAGCAAGCCAACGCTCGTGGAATTGACGTTTTTCTTGTGGAAGGTAGAACGGAAGTTGAAAGGATCGCGTGTATGGCGAAAAAATACGGTTTCCCGTTGAAAATCGACGTTACAGTTTCCCGATGTCCCAAGTGTAACTCAGAAATTAAATCAGTTTCAAAAGACGCAGCAGCAGAGAAAATTCCGAAAACCACGTATGCGTACTACAACGAGTTTTGGGAATGCCCAAAATGTGGACAAATTTATTGGCGCGGTGCACATTGGAAAAGAATCACTAAAACTCTCGAAGCAGCAAGGAAATTAGGCAACATAAAAAATTAACAAGATTTTTGCAATTTGTGTTTTAAGTAGAGCACAACCAGCGTCACTGCGGGAATGTAAAACATAGAGATTTCAACTGCCGTGTCGAAAACTTGAACAAGAAAATGTTGAACGAAAAATACCGCAATCGCGACTAGCACCAAAATAATTGTTGCAAAAAACAAACTTTGGCTTTCAATGGTTTCCTGCGACAACATTTTCACTAAGAAAAAAATTTTTAGGGGTTGGTTTGGAGAAGCCACTTTAACGGTACATCTTGGTACGTCCCGTCTGGCAGCGTTCGGCGGATGGTTATTGGCAGTATGCCGTTCTTAAGTTCTTCCAAACCAATGTCGATGGGGCTGGAGAGTTTTGTTGAGGGTTCCACGAGTATCGGTGCGCCCATAGCGATTTGAAGAGCCCTAGCGCCTACTATTCTTGCCCGTTCAAATCGGGTTAGTTTCGGTGGACCTATTTTGATTTTGGGTTCTTTTTCTAAAGTGGTTATATTAGTACTCTCCCATGCCTTCCATTCCGCCCATGCCGCCTGCTTCTGCTGGTCCTTTTGGCGGAGTTGGTGGCATCTTCGTTTTACCTGCCGCGATAACATCGTCGATTTTGAGTATCATCGTTGCTGCTTCGGTTGCTGATTTTACTATTTGTTTCTTAACTGCTTGAGGTTCAAACACGTTTGCTTTGCTCATGTCCTTTGGCTTGCCTGAAAGAACCTCGATGCCAGCCCAAGTTTCGTCTTTCTCATGTCTTGCGCGAAGTTCCGAAATCACGTCGATCGGATCCAATCCCGCGTTTTCCGCGAGTGTAAGAGGTATAACTTCCATTGCGTCGGCAAAACTTAAGACCGCAAGTTGTTCTCGTCCTGGCAGTTGTTCGGCATATTTTCTTAGCGTTCGCGCTACTTCGAGTTCTGGAGCGCCTCCGCCAGCAACGACTTTTGGTTCTTCAACAACGTCTCTCGCTACGCATAGTGCGTCGTGAATGGATCTTTCGGCTTCGTCTACTATGCGTTGTGTGCCGCCGCGGATTAGGATGGTGACTGCCTTTGGGTGTTTGCAGCCTTCGATAAAGGTCATTTTGTCGTCGCCGATTTTTCTTTCTTCCACCAACGCTGCGTATCCTAAATCTGCCTTGGTCATGTCGTCTAGGTTGGTGATTATTTTTCCGCCTGTGGCTTTTGCGAGTCCTTCCATGTCGGATTTTTTGGCTCTTCTAACTGCTAGAATGCCTTTTCTGGCGAAGAAATGTTGCGCCATGTCGTCGATGCCCTTTTGACAAATGACAACGTTTGCTCCTGTAGCGGCGATTTTTTCGACCATGTCGCTCAGCATGGTTTCTTCTTGTTTAAGGAATTTGTCCATTTGCTCTGGGCTTTCGATGTTTATTTTGGCGTCGAATTCTGTTTTTTCAATTTCAAGTGCGGCGTCGATAAGGGCTATTTTGGCGTTTTCTACTCTTTTAGGCATTCCCGAATGCACTACTTCTTTGTCGAGGACTATGCCGTTGATTAGTTTTGTGTCGGTTGTTGATTCTCCGGGTTTTTTCTCCACTTTGACGTCGTCGAGGTCTACTTTGAATCCGTCTTTTGTTTGTTCTGCAACTGAAAGTATCGCTGTTGCAGTAAGTTCGGCCAAGTATTCTCGGTGTTCTGCGACAAGTTTGCTGGCCATCGATGTCATGCAGACTTTTTTTAGCATTTCTTTCTTTTTGTCTGGTTCAATGGGAATAGCGATTTTTTCGAGTGTTTCGAGGGCTTTTTCGGATGCTTTCTTGTAGCCGTCGATTATTACTGTTGGGTGAATGTTTTTTTCGACGAGTTCTTCTGCTTTGTTTAGGAGTTCGCCCGCGATGATTACGGCGGTGGTGGTGCCGTCGCCTACTTCGTTGTCTTGCGTCTTTGCGACTTCGACCATCATTTTTGCAGCCGGATGCTGAATGTCCATTTCGTCTAGGATTGTGCGTCCGTCGCTTGTTATGGTGACGTCGCCGAAGTTGTCGACTAGCATTTTGTCCATGCCTTTTGGTCCGAGTGCGCTTTTGATGGATTCGGCTACGATCCTTGCGGCTAGAATGTTTGCGTGTTGGGCTTCTTTGCCTTTGGATCTACTTGAGCCTTCGCGTAAAATCAGCACGGGTGTTCCTGCTAATTGAGATGACAATTTTCGACTACCTCCTTGTTGGTGCGTTGACTAAAAAGAAAAGCATTAAAATATAAACTTTCTCATTTTCTAAAAATGCTGCTTGTGGATGTGTGTTGTTTGTCGTGTGATGTCTTTTTAAGCGACATTGTGTATAGAGAAGTTTAAGGTGAAATGGATTGCTACAACATATGATTGGTAAGATCTTAGTTCCCGTTGATGGTTCTGAGTACGCCTTGAAGGCTGCTGAGTATGCGGTGGATTTTGCGAAGGTAGTGAAGGCAAAGTTGGTTGTTTTGCACGTGTTGCATCTGCCTTCGTACGTGTTTGCTTATCCATCAATCGAAGGTGCCTCAGGCGTTACTTTGCCTCGTGCTTTGCCTGCGTCGGTTTTTGAGGAGGAAAAGAAGGCTGCAGAAAACCTTGTGAAGAAAGTGAAAGAAATGGCCGAGAAGGCGGGTGTTGATGCGGAGACGGCGATAATTGAGCGTCAGCCTTCTGTTCCGGACGCGATTATTGATTTTGCGATGAAGTCTGGATGTGATTTGATCGTTATGGGGTCTAAGGGTAGAACGGGGATTAAGCGTTTCTTGTTGGGAAGTGTAACTGAGAGTGTTGTTCATCATGCCCATTGTCCGGTGCTTGTAGTGCGATAGTTCGGTGTTGCGTGTTGTAATTCGTGTTTCTCGGCGTGTTTCTAGACTCTCTTCTGTATATGATCCAATTAGGCGCCAAATTTGTTTAGACCTTTTCTGTCGCTTTTTAGATTTTAGTGTTTTGTGAAGAGGGCGCACACGCCTTCTCCTAGTCTAGTATCGTTTCTGCATAGCACTATGCAAGGGCTTTTGGTTCGCGGTGAGAACACACGCAGCAGTAGACTAGACCTTTCTATTAGGCGTCAAATATGCTGCGAGTATGGACAGAGAACTTGTAGTTTGACTTGGTTGTGTTGGTGGCGGGTTATTTTTTGTGTGGGACTAGGCAGAGGAAGTGAAGGGGTTTTTTGCCTGTGTTTTCGAAGTGGTGCACGGCGTTGGGTGGGATGAAGACGGTGTAGCCTTTTGTGGTTTTGGTTTCTTTGCCTTCGCAAAACACCGTGCATTCGCCGTCAAGTATGAAGACTTCGTGCTCCCAATCATGCGAATGATGAGGCGACTTCGCCTTAGGCTCAAGCTCAAAATAACGCATAGCAAAATTAGGCGCACCATCCTCTTTCGTGATCAACCATCTAATCTTAACACCCGGCTCACCAGCATCTTCCTGCTTAATCTTAGTAAAGTGCACAATTTTACAGCCCATAATAATCTCACCTTCGAAGAAAATGAAAGAGACGGTTAAGGATTATAAGTTTATGCATCATAAGTTTTCTAGGTCGCCCAATCTTCTTTGGTTAGTTTCCTGACGAGTTCTCTGAATTTGGAATTTTGAAAGAGGGCGAAAAGTGTGGAGGAAAAAGCGAGAAGCGTGAAAGATAGGATGTATTGTATTGCCAAGAATGACGAAAGAAGCAAGTTAAGGAAACTAAAAATCACAAGGAAGCATAGAATGAGTATTCCGGCAAACAACATTCGTGACAGGAACCGTTTGACCCGAAACAAAAATGACCTCTTCACCACAAAACTCGAGAAAATCTCATAAATCCCACACACAGCAGCGGAAAATAACATGATTGCCAACATGACGTATCGGAATGCTTCTTCAAATGAAATAATGCCGTTGGACTTCAACTGACTAAAGTAGAAAAAAAGATAAAAGATTAGGACCAAAAAGGGAGGCAGTACTGACGCCGCCCACAGGTCTTCTTCGTCTTCACGACTGATTCGTTTTTCTTTCATTATTTCCTCATCATGTCACTTTTTTTGTTAGGGGTGACATTTCCCGTAGTTTGTGTACAACTTTTGGCAAGATTTCTAGGATGTAGTCGATGTCTTCGGGCGTGTTGTATTTGCCTAATGAGATTCTTAGGCTTCCTCTTGCTTCTTCAGGCTTAAGCCCGATGGCTAATAGCACGTGGCTAGGGAGTTCTGTTTTTGAGGCGCATGCTGAGCCGCTGGAGGCTTCGATGCCTTCCATGTCTAAGCCGAGGACTATGGCTTCGCCCTCGATGTACGCGAAGCGGAAGTTGGCGTTGTTCGGAAGCCGTTTGGTCGGGTGTCCGTTGAGATGGGAGTCTGGGATTTCGAGTGTGCCTTTTATGAGTTTGTCTCTGAGTCGGGTTAGCCTTTCTGCTTCGGGCTTCATCTCCTCTTTGCGCAGTTCGACCGCTTTGGCGAAGCCCACTATGCCCGGCACGTTCTCGGTGCTCGACCTTAAGCCGAACTCATGCCCACCACCGTGCAGCAACGGGTCGAGTTCTATGCCTTTCCTAATGTAAAGTGCGCCCACGCCTTTTGGTCCGTACAGTTTATGGGCGTTTATAGTCATCATGTCGATGCCCATTTTTTTAACATCGATTGGTACTTTCCCAAAACTCTGCGCGGCGTCCGTGTGAAAGAGGACGTTGTTTTTGTGGCAGAGTTGGGCAATTTCTTCTATGGGCTCAATCGTGCCGATTTCGTTGTTGCCGTGAATGATAGAGACCAGCGTGGCGCCTTCATCTATGGTTTTTTCTAAAGCATCCATCTTCACCAAGCCAAACCTGTCAACTGGGCTAAAGTCGATCTTGAAGCCCTGCTGCTTCAGCCATTTTGCGGCGTTGAGTATGCAGTCGTGCTCGATGGTGGAAACGGCGATGTGAGTTTTGGCTTTGCCGTGCTTAAACGCGTAGCCCTTCAGCACAAGATTATTCGACTCTGTGGCGCTTCCCGTAAAGATGAGTTCTTCGGGAGAATCGGCATTCATAAAACCAGCAATCTTCGCCCTAGCCTCTTCAATCGCCTTCCTCGCCGTAACACCACTCGTATTAACAGAAGAAGCATTGCCAAAATATTCCATACAAAACGGCTTCATAGCCTCAAAAACCCGCGGGTCAACAGGCGTAGTCGCCGCATAATCAACATAAACCCTACGCATCTCACTCGCCAACCAACAAATCAAATCAAACAGATTCTTAAAACTTTATGCCCATCAAAACCGTTTTCCGACACAGCAACGTTTATATCGCATAAAACCGCCTCTGATATCTTTTGGCGACAAACCTTACGTCGCCAATCAAACGTATTAGACCATACGCCCCGTAACTTTCCGGCGGCGGCGTCAACCCGACGCATTAAGGCGCATTTGGCGCCCTTGGATGACGGACTACGCAGTGACCTCCGGTTACGGGGACAAACATGTTGACCTGAACACACTAGGACCGTTTAGGTCAGAAATAGGCTTGGCGCTTACCCACAATTCCAGCACAGTAGGCCGAACAAAAAAGGCTGTACTCAAAAAATAATCGCAAATCCGGTTGATCCTGCCGGACCCTACTGCTATCGGGGTGGGACTAAGACATGCGAGTCGAACGCCTCCAAGCCACGATGGAGGCGCGGCGCACGGCTCAGTAACACGTGGCCAACCTACCCTTGGGACGGATGCAACCCCGGGAAACTGGGGCTAATCTCCGATAGGTGAAGAGGCCTGGAATGGTTCTTCACCCAAAAGACGTTGGAATCATGCTTTCAACGCCGCCCAAGGATGGGACCGCGACCGATCAGGCTGTTGGTGAGGTAACGGCTCACCAAACCTATAACCGGTACGGGCCGCGGGAGCGGTAGCCTGGAGATGGGCACTGAGACAAGGGCCCAGGCCCTACGGGGCGCAGCAGTCGCGCAACCTCTGCAATACGCGAAAGCGTGACGGGGCTACCCCGAGTGCCGTCCGCTGAGGATGGCTTTTCTCCGGTGTAGTAAGCCGGAGGAATAAGGAGAGGGCAAGTCTGGTGTCAGCCGCCGCGGTAATACCAGCTCTCCGAGTGGTAGGGACGATTATTGGGCCTAAAGCGTCCGTAGCCGGCCAAGCAAGTTTCCCGTTAAATCCAGCGATCCAATCGTTGGACTGCGGGAAATACTGTTTGG
>JAWBOF010000044.1:0-9307 GCA_038826685.1 Bathyarchaeia archaeon | reverse complement strand
ACTGGGCTAGTCATCGCGTCTTTGACCAGCATTCTCGGCCTTATACCAAGTTCCGCCATGCCGCATTCCTCATTACGTCAATTGCACAGTGTATTATTAAATGTTATTAAAAAAATAACTAAAAAAAAGAAAAAAAATCTCTACGGAATAACCTTTTTCATTGCGACACCTTACCCTTTCCTGGTGGAATAAATTTTTGAATTTCCTCTAAAGGAAGCAAAAGAACGGTCTCTCTTAGTTCCTTTGGAACCTTTTGAGAAAGTAATGTTCGAACCGTTTTCGCCAGCGCGCCACTGGATAGGTCTCCGAGGAAGATTTCTACGTAGTAGTTTGTTTGTTTTGCGATGGCGTCTTTTGGTCCTCCTATTACTTTGGCTTTTCCCTCTTCTTTTGGAACCACGCCTATTGCTGTTTGCAGCGGAACCTTTCGAAGATAATTCTTTTTTCCATAGATCATAAACGAACCTTTCGGCAAGAATTGTCCTGATGGTGGAGTTTTGCTTACTTGGTCTGGGCGAACCCAATAAACGTCCACGGCGCCAAGCATTTCTCTCCACGCCCTAGAAAAAACTGCGGCGAATTCTGCGGCCTCTTTTATCGTTTGTTCCGACGCTTCGCGTCCTTCAGTTTTGACGACTACAAAGGGTGCACCTGTGATGTCCGCGTGGAAGACTATATCGTTTGGTTCCACGTATTTTTTGATGAGAACCTCGTTGGTCGAAGCATCTTTCCCGCCGAGAACGAGAAATCCTTCAGAAGAGTAAAACCATCTGAATTTTTCGTACCAAGCCCTTGGCTCGGTTTGCTGCAGTTCAGGTTTGCTAATCGCGGTGATTTTTTCGATGCTTCTCTTCTTTATTTCTGCCATTTTTTGTATTGTTTGTTGTAAGGCTTTTTTTGCGCCGTCGAGTCTTTTTTGCGATTTTTTGGCTTTTTCATAATACTCAGCGGCGTTTTCTTGAATGGACTTTCGAAGGTTTACGGAAAAAGTCAAGTCGTCCACCGAAACACATAAAATGGCATTTTCGAAGTTGAATGAGCTAAAATATACTGCTGGAATTTCGCCGGCTTTTTTCTCTTTTTCAATGTTGGAAACAGTTTCCTTCCACGATTTTCCATCATTTTTTGCGTTTGTGAATTTTTGAAAAAGAGATTGTAGTTCATTGAAATGCGCGTAAATAATGTCGCCGATTTTCTTGTAATTCTTGATTTCTTTTTCGATTTCTTCTATTGTTTTTTGTTGTTTGAGCAGTATTCTTTCTTGTTGCGCCAACGATTGTTCCATGTCCGTGGTTTCCGCGGTTTTTTCTTCTTCGATTGCTGTTTCTGCATAAAACATGTCCAAGGCGTCGTTGAAAGTGGGACATGGTTTACTTTGGAATGAAGCATATTTTTCTAGTAAAACAGGTACCGCGTCAATCATTCTGCCTTTATCGTTTATTATTATCGCTGGCGAAAGTTTTTCTGTTTCAATGATTGATAAAAGTTCTTTTAGAATTTTGAATATGGTGTCCAAATTAGCGTTGTTTAGAGAGTTACAGGGAGTGTTTTTGTCAATATGTGCACGTAAGAGAATTTCTTCAGTGTAAAAACCACCCATTCCTAAGAAACGTGCAAGTGCCTTTACTGTTTCCAATCCGTCAAAACTTCTTATTTCATCCAAGTCCTTTCTTTCGATTTTAAACGGATTTTTCCCGCTCGGTGGCGGGTATTGAAAGTTTTCGTTTCTGAGAATGTTCCGGTCCCGCATTTTTCTGTAGGTCAAGGCTTGTAAGATTTTGTTTTCTTTGTTTACTAGGATGATGTTTCCGTCGCCGAACAGCTCGACGATAAATGCAAATTCTTCTTGTTTCGCTTTTATTTTCATTATAACTATCCTTTCGAACTCGTGTTGCTCAATCGCTTGAATTTTGCCGTTTCGCAAGAATTTCCGTAATCCCACGCAGAATCCTGAAGGTTTTAAAGGTTTTGCAATTGAAAAGTGGGTGATGTGGAGTCGATTTCCTACTTCAATAACAAGATGTTGTGTTGCCTGATCGGGTTTGTGGAGTTTGAAGATTACGGTTTTAAAGTTGGATTGATAAATGTTGACTATCCATGCATCTAAGATTAGTTTTCTTAGTTCGGTTACGATTGCGGCAACGTCAAAACTTGTTAGTTCTCTTTTCAAAGGCTTCGCCTGCACACGTGCAGATTGAGGCTTCGGGTTATTTTTTGTTTGCGTCATCCTTAAATGTTGAAGTCTTTAATGTAGAATAGCAAGGTGCCATGTTTGATGAAACCCGCAGAGATGCTTTACTGGAGCAGAGCCGGCTTAGGCGTTACTATAGGTGTCATAAACGCGTTATACGATTACTTCACAGGCGTGCTCAGTAGAGAGCTAAGTCAGCCTTCTATCAATGATTTCCTCACAGGTTTATCCTTTGCTCTACTGTTTTTCCTCATAACTTACTACATTCTAAAAATCTATTTCATCAACAAGATTGAAAAGAAAACTAAAATACTTTCAACAGGCATAGGTGCCTATTTCTTTTTATGGCTAGTCGTTTGGGTCTTGTTGCGTTCTGTATTGATAACAACCCTATAATGTTGAACCCTCATTTTCAACTCGTGTTTGTTTTTCTTGCCAGTTAACAAGCGAAGTTTGTGCTGGAGAATTTGTGTCTGATGCCGATGGTTGAGCCGAGGGGATTACTGGGGCAAGTAAGGGTTTGGTTACCGAGGTTGACGTGGCGATTTTTTGCATTTTAATCAGCACTCGCATGTATTCTGCCCATGCGGAAAAGTAGCCTCTGTCATAATCAGCGTAAAGTCGGCTTTCTGATCGCTCTTGAAAGTCTTTTCGAGCGTTATGGATTGTTTGTTTGTCGTTATGGTCTAATGATGTAAAAAAAGAGTATTGGTCATTATTGTTTCGTCTTGCAAGTAGCATTCCTTGAAGGGCACGGTAGTAGCCGTGGTTCCATTCCGTTCTTTCTATTTTTTCCTTTATTCTTTGCAGTTCGCGTTCGGCTTCGGCGAGTTGTTTTGTGGTTACGAGTTGAAAGAAGCGGATCACGTAGGCTTTTCTTACGGGTGCTCTCATTAGCGTTTTCCTCTTTCTGAACTATCTTCTTCGGTAACGTCTTCTATGCCGTTCACTGTGATTTTGAACGCTACCTCGCCTTCCGGCAGTTGAGGGCTGCTGACGAGCCTTGCAATGCGTACAGGTCCTCTTGAAGCCTTTCGCAGATAAAACCTAGTGTGGCTAGTGTGAGCGATTATGTGGCCGCCGACTGGATGAACCGCATCGCCGAAGAAAACATCTGGTTTGGCCATGACTTGGTTCGTTACTACGGCGACAGCGTTGAAGGCTTGGGCTAGCCGGATAAGCCTATGCATGTGCTTGTTTATTTTTTGTTGTCTTTCGGCGAGTGTTTCTCGACCTACGTATTCGCTGCGGAAATGAGCGGTTAAAGAGTCGATTATGATTAGGCGAATGTTGTTTTCCTTTATGATTTCATCAGCGTTGTCGAGAAGGAAGATTTGATGGTCGCTATTATAAGCCTCTGCGAAGATTATGTTGCGCACTACCTCGTTAGGGTCCAGACCTAAATGCTCCGCCATTTTCACGATCCGTTCTGTGCGGAAAGTGTTTTCTGTGTCGATGTAAAGTGCTCCACCAGCTAAGCCGCCTCGTTCTGGAGGTAATTGTACATTTACGCAAAGTTGGTGACAGATTTGGCTTTTGCCGCTTCCGAATTCGCCGAAAAACTCGATTATTGTTTGTGTTTCCAAGCCGCCTTCTAACAAATTATCGATGGCTTTGCTCCCCGTGGTTAATCGGAGAACGTTTTGTCGCATTTTCATAAGTTCATCTGCACGAATAAAGGAGAGTTCCATACCGCTTCGTGCGGCGCGGATAACTTCTAAAGCTTTTTTTTCGCCAACTCCTGCGGCTTCAAGTTCTCTTGTTGTCGCGGTGGCGAGTGATTCTATTGTGTGGAAGCCTAGTTCACGTAGCCGTTGGGCGGTTGTGGGTCCTATGCCGGGCAGGTCTTCTAGGATTTCGTAGCGTTTTTTTGTTTTAGTTTCTTCCGTTGTCATAATTTTTGCATCTCTTTCGCCGTGATTTGGTTAGTGAGGGCACAACTTGTAAACGGTTTGTTAGTATTTAAGAGATGCGAATGTATAGAAATAAAACTTACCCAGAGGTGACTGAAAGTAAGCCCTAAAAGATAATCGTTGTTATGGTTTGGAACCAAGTTTTTGTCTCAATTTTGGCAACAATTCACATTGTAACGTTTTGATGCCCATGGTTGAAATCTTGTATGCGTTATTCATTTTAACCACATACCCTTTTCGGCAAAGTTCTCCAAGCCTTGTGCTGATGATTTTTGCGTTTTTTCCCAACCCTTTTTGTAAAGAATCTTTACTGATAAAATCTGTCTCCAGCACACCAATCTTGTATCCTACATAGCGAGCCAGCAGGTGAAGCATGATGGCTTCATTGTCTGTTAACAGTTCCTTTGCGACGAGTATGACGGCGCCTTCTGGAGCAATTGCTACAACGCCGTTGCAGTCTTCTACGAGTTTTTGTAGGTCTATGGTAACCAAGAGTTTGCGCATTATTTTGAGGGTGGGAATTGTTTCGCTGAAGAACTTGTTGATCAAATGCCAAACGTCGTTAACGTTGCCTTCGAATTTTTGTTCGATGTCCTTGAATTTTATGTTAACCGAAACCTGTTCCGAAGCATCTCCAGCGTTCACTTTTCGCCCTCTTTCAGTTTAGGCAAGATCGTGTCTTCAACCCATCGTATGCCTTGTGTTGTTAGTTTGAATTCTGGGCGTGATGGGGCGGGTTTAAAGACGATTCCGCGTCTCGTCATTTCGTTTAGTCGTGCTGGCACCATGGATTTTATGCCGCTTGATTGTAGAAGTTTTTGAATTTGTGCTGCTGTGCCTGTTTTGTTTTCGAGGGCGTAAAGAATTAAGCCAATTGTTTCGTAGTGAGTGAGCGATTTACGTGTGGTTATCACAGGTCCCTCGTCTGTGACTTCCACAATTCCTTCGAGGCGCGGTTTGATGGATGTAGCCAGTTTCGACGAGATCATGCTCGAAACTTCGGCAGTAAAATTTTGCGGTATGGCTTGTAGCATGTTCAATATTTCGGTTGCTGTTTCACCTTCGATGACTATTTCGCCGAATGCTGTCTTTATGTGCACCCGCATTTTACTGGGCAGTTATTTTGCCTCCTTTTCTGCGAGGATGTACACGTAGCCTTCGTCGGTTTTCCAGCGTCGGACTTTGCCTTTTTTCACCAGCCAGTTTAGCACGCCGGAAAGCGTTGTAGCCGGATAATGGATAGCGTTTACTTTTAATGCTTCAATTATCTCAGGCAGAGTTCTTGGTTTCCATCGTCCCCAATCTGTTTCCAACAAACTGAGAACAGCTTGGTTGCACTGTTGTGTGTGGGGAATGGAGGGGATCGGGATGGAAGTTATGGTTCCAGTGCTAGATTGAGGGTTCGAGGATGGGGCGATGCGTACGGTTAATGGTTTGGTTGCGGTGTTGGCGATTTTGATTTTTGATTCTTCGAAGGCTTTTGACACTTTTTCGACGAGTGTTGGCAAATCCTTTATTGTGTCGAGAACTTCTTGTTTGGTGCCGTTGAGTTCCACTTCATATTCGCCGAATCTCACACGGAACGAAAATGGCATTTTGAATCTCCCTTCAAGCGTTATACGTTTGATATTATAAATATTAGAGAACAGCTTAAAGCATTTACCACAAAAATTTAGTGTCTTCTTTTGTAAACGATTTTGCCGTCAACAATTGTCATGGTCACGCGTATGTCTTTTATTTCGTGCGGGTTTACTTTATATGGGTCTTGTGCAAGAATTGTTAAATCGGCAAGTTTTCCTCCTTCAATTGTGCCTTTTGTTTTTTCTTCGAAAGATGCGTATGCAGCATTAACCGTGTACATTCGTATCGCTTGGTCTACAGAGATTCTTTCTTGTGGTGAGATTTCTCGGATCACTGCTGCCCAAATGCCGAGTAATGGGCTGATTGGTTCTACGGGGCAATCTGAGCCTGCGCAAACACGTATCCCCGAAATAAGCAGAGTTCTAAACGGGTACGTCCATCTTGCACGCTTTTTGCCTAATCGTTTGATTATCCAGAAATCGGAGGCAACGAAATGTGGTTGGACTGAAATGATTATTTTGAGTTTTTGTATGCGTTCGATTAATTCTTCGTTCAGCACGGATGCGTGTTCTATGCGGTGGCGGTGATTTTTTTTGTTGGTGTTTTCTTTTTGTGCGTGTTCTAATGCGTCTAAAACTGTTTTTATGGCTCTGTCGCCGATTGCATGAATGGCTGTTTGGAAGCCGTTTTTTTGTGACTTTTTGATGAGTTTTTCCAGTTGGGTCTTCGAGTTTACGAGAAGCCCGCGAGTTGTTTTGTTATCAGCGTACGGCGATTGCAGAGCGGCCGTGGATGCCCCAAGCGAACCGTCTGCAAAGATTTTCACGCAGCCGATTTTTATTTGGTCGGTGCCGAAACCTGTGTAAAGGCCGTTTTCTGTTAGTTTGTCGATGTCTTCGATGGGTGTGATTATGTAGGTTCGTATTGGGAGTTTTTTTTGTTTGTGGAGTTTTTGTATGAGTTGTATTTCTGTGGGGTTGCTGATTATCCAGTGTATGCTGGTTAGCCCGTTTTCTGTGGCTTTTTTGCATGCTTGTTCGTATGATTTTAGTAGTTCTTCTTCGCTGGGGTCGGGAAGATGCTCCATGACGAGTTGTTGGGCATCTTCGAGGAGAATTCCTGTGGGCTCGCCTGTTTTGGGGTCTTTGCAGATTTTTGCATTTTTTTCTGTTTTTGGGTGGTTGGTCAAGTTTGCGATTTCGAGTGCTTTGCTGTTGGCTACGCTAAGGTGGCCGCAGACGCGTGTTATTATTGTTGGATGGTTTGGGACGGCTTTGTCGAGGTCGAATCTTGTTGGTAAGCGTTTTTCTTTGAATTTTTCATGGTCGAATCCTCGGGCGGCTATCCATGTGTTGGGTGGTTTTTTCGCGGCGGCTTGTCTGAGTTTTTGTTGTAACTGTGGGATGGAGATGATGTTGCATAGGTTGATTTGTTGGAGTGTATGTGCAAAGGCTGACATGTGAACGTGGCAATCGGTTAAGCCGGGAATCACGGTTCCGCCTTTTAGGTTGATTATTCTTGTGTTTTTGGTTTTTAATTTGAGAATTTCTTGGTTTGTGCCTACGGCGGTTATTTTTTTGTTTTTTATGGCTATGGCTTGGGCTTTGGGTTTTTTCTTGTTTAGAGTGTATACATTGGCGTTGTAGAGAATTAGATCTGCGTTTTGCATGTTTTTTAATTCCAGAATAAAGTGTGGTTAAAGTTTTGTTAGAGCCAGTTTTGTCCGCTTTTTCGTTGCAGGACTAGGCGTTTTTCATAGTTTCTGCGGGTGTGGATGCGGGGGGATGGCTTCTTTTTCTCGGTAGGGGCTATTTTTGGTGTTTGCCCTCGAACTTTCCCTGCTTTTGAGAGTGAGCCGTGTGTTGGCATGTTTTTTCACTTCCGTTTTGTTACTTTGGTGGATGGTTCTTTTAAACATTTTGTGTTGGTTTTCGCTTCGGTGTGAGTGGTGTGTGATGCGTTTCTAGACCCTCTTCCATATATGATCCAATTAGGCTCCAAATACACCCCAAATATGAACAGAGGACTGCGGGTTCACTTTGTGAATTGGTGTGTATGTTTTTTCTTGTATTGTTTCTTGATGTCGTTTGGTATGAAAAGTTTTAACAGTAGCATATACACCATTAGAAGGCAATTATGAGGTAAAAATGATGAAACCAGAAGAAGCGGCAAAAAACGCTCTTGAATGTGTTCTCGAAGCCGCGCCGAGCGAAAGAATACTAATCACATGCGATGATGAGAAGGCGGAAATTGGCCAAGCCTTCGCAAACGGTGCCTTGTCTCTGGGGCTTTGGACGAGGCTTCTCATGCTCAAAACAGACAAGATACGTAGAGAAATTCCGCCCGAACTCACAGAAATCATAGTTACCACAAAACCCGACATATGCGTCAACATTATGCGTGGCATGGGTGAAGAGACCGTCTTTCGAATCAAAACCATCGTTCTCCAAACACGCAGCAAAAAAACAAGGCTCGGACACTGCCCCGGCGTAACAATCGACATGCTAACTAACGGAGCACTAGCGCTTACTGCGGAAGAGCACCGTAACATGCAAAACTTCGCCACCCAACTCATGACCGTCCTGAACGATACCGAAAAAGTCGAAATCACCAACCCCGCAGGCACCAAGCTCACACTCGGTACGGAAAACAGACCCTTTTTCACCGACACCAAGCTTGACTGGAAAGACTTGAAATGGATGAACCTTCCAACAGGCGAAGTTCTAGTCGGCCCAGTTGAAGATTCGCTCAACGGCAAACTCGTCTGCGACACTGCAATAGGAGGCATATCCAAACCAATCAAAACGCCCGTGGAAATCACGGCTAAAAACGGAAAAGCAACAAGCATAACATCAAAAGACAAAACCATACTCGCTAAAGTCAAACAATGGCTTAGCACGGATGATTGGTCCAACGTAATCGGCGAATTCGCCATAGGGATAAACCCGAAAGCGAGACTCGTAGACGAATTTGTCGAATCAGAAAAAATTTTCGGAACAATCCACATCGCCTTCGGCCATAACCTCGACTTTCCCGGCGGCAAGAACCCCTCAAAAAACCCTCTCGACCTGCTCCTCTCCAAACCAACCGTGAAAATCACCAGAAAAAACCGTGAAACCAAAACGATACTTCAAGACGGAAAATTCAAGATGGAGAGATAAGAAGATGAGTGAAAAAGAGAAATTACCCCTCTGGGAGCAATACAAAGTAATCGATTACGTCACCATATTCAAGAGCGAAAAATGGTGGGAAGCCATTGTCGTCATCGAATCCTTCGGAAGACGCAGCATCGCCATGTATCTTTGGCAAAAAAGAAACGATGGAACATGGAGACGACAACACAAATTCCAAGTAAGAAACATCGACGAATGGAACAAATTAAAAAACGCCGTAGAACAACTCATGCCAAAACTACAAACAGAAACTCCAAAACTCGAACCTAGCCCCGCAACAAGTTCTTGATAAGATACTGAATCTTATCATTCGCGCTTAAAATGGTCTGAATCGTCCGGTCACCCTTATCTGTAAGCTTATACACCCGCTTGCGTTCGTTCCATTTTCCCTCGATCAGTCAGTTCCGTTCTAAGGAATACAAAAGCGAGCACACCGTACCAGAACTTAC
>JAWBOF010000043.1:0-9444 GCA_038826685.1 Bathyarchaeia archaeon | reverse complement strand
TGGAATGGCATGCTGCGCGGCCGCATGTAATGCGTTGAGGACCCATCACAACGTTGCTGGCTTGCCTACAAAAATGGAGTTCAAGGGTGTGGTAGAGCCTTTACGCGACCTTTACAAAGACGAAGTCAGACAAGTCGCACAAAAACTCGGACTACCTGCCCAGATCGTTCTGCGGCAACCTTTCCCAGGCCCAGGTTTAGCGGTGCGAATTATTGGGGAGGTCACAAAAGAGAAAGTGGACGTTGAACGAAAAGCCGACAAGATTGTTACAGACGAAATCGAGAAAAGCGGGTTAAAAGACAATTTGTGGCAGTATTTCGCGGTTTTAACAGACTCAAAAAGCACCGGAGTGAAGGGCGACGCACGAGCGTACGGCTATACAGTTGCGATAAGAGCCGTAGAAAGCCGTGAAGCCATGACTGCCAGTTTTGCCAAAATTCCCCACGAAGTTTTAGAGAGGATTTCTACAAGAATCACGAATGAAATTCCTCAAGTGACACGGGTCGTTTATGACATTACGCACAAGCCGCCCGCGACCATAGAGTGGGAATAACTTATTTTATATGCTTCACAAATATCGTACAAATTAAAGAGTGTGTAAAAGTCTTGAAAGCGGTAATTCTTGCTGGCGGCTTCGGCACGAGACTGCGCCCACTTAGTTGCACTAGACCGAAACTGTTGTTCCCAATCGGCAACAAACCCTTGCTCGACTGGACGCTGGAAAACTTGGCAAAAAGCAAAATCGACGAAGTGATACTGGCCGTGAATTATATGGCAGAAGCATTCGTTCATCGCTACGGAAACACTGCACACGGAATGAAACTTCATTATTCTCGAGAAACCATGCCGCTCGGAACGGGCGGACCGATTAAAAAAGCCGAAGACCTAATTGGCCATGACGAGCCTTTCCTCGTCTTGAACGGTGACATTTTCACCACTATTAATTACGCCGAAATCGTGAAAAAACACAAGAAAAACGACGCCACCGCCACAATTATGCTTTATCAAGTGGAAGACCCTACCAGATACGGTACTGTAGAATTAACAAAAAATAATCAAGTCATCAAATTTGTAGAGAAACCCCCGAAGGGAAAAGCGCCCAGCAACCTTATCAACGCGGGAGTCTATGTTATTGAGCCGGAAATTTTCGCGCTTATACCTAGCAACAAACGCGTCTCCATCGAACGCGAAGTGTTTCCCAAACTCGCCGCGAAAAAGAGGCTTTATGCATATCCGTTTGAAGGCTTATGGGTAGACATCGGCAAGCACGAGGATTATTTGCATGCCAACCGCTTACTGTTGAGCACAGAAAGAAGAAAACTCGCAAAAACAAAAGAAACCAATATGGAAAAGGACGTGGAAATAGAAAACCCCGTGGCGATAGGCAAGGACGTAAGGATCGAGGAAAAATCGAAAATCGGTCCTTACGCCGCAATCGGAGACAACGTGGCGGTGGGCAAGGGTGTGCACGTTGAGAACTCTATAATCTTCTCAAACGCGATAGTCTCAGATTTTACATCGATAAAAGGCGCAATCATCGGCGAAGGCGCAATCATCGGCAAATGGGTAAAAATAGAAGACAACTGTGTAGTAGGCGATTACACGATGATAAAGGACAACGTCACCTTGACACAAGGGGTTACCGTTTGCCCATCCAAAGAAGTTTCAGAAAGTGTGCTTTCGCCGAAATGCGTAATGTAAGGAGAAGCTGATAACTTGAGCCAAGAACGTAGATTGTTTGGTACCAACGGAATAAGAGGCATAGTCAACGAAGACCTCACGCCAGAATTTGTGATAAACATCGGCGCAGCCATCGGTACATTCTTCGAGCACAAACGACTATTAGTAGGCTACGACGGCAGAACAAGCAACATCATGTTCGCACACGCCGTCACAAGCGGGCTCACGGCGACTGGCTGTGACGTTTACAACGTGGGAATGGCGCCTACACCAGCCATCCAATACGCCGTTAGAAAGCACAATATGGACGGCGCAGTCATAATTACGGCTTCTCACAACCCACCCGAATACAATGGCATAAAAGTCACAGGGAACGACGGTATAGAAATCTCTCGAGAAGAGGAAATAAAAATTGAAAATATTTTCTTTGACAAAAGATTCAGCCTGGCCGAATGGAAAAAAATCGGCCAAACCTACGCCTTAAACGGCATCATAAACGAATACATCGAAGCCATCAAAACCCACGTAAACACAGAAGCCATCCAAAAAAAACACCTCCACGTGGTCGTCGACCCCGGCAACGGAGCCGGCGGACTTGCCGCGCCACAACTGCTGAGAGATTTGGGATGCAAAATCACTGCTTTGAATGCGAATGTTGATGGCACGTTTCCAAACCGTCCTTCAGAGCCGCGCGTGGAAAATCTTGGCGACTTGGCTGTTGCAGTGAAGGCGTTGCATGCGGATTTAGGAGTGGCCTTCGATGGCGATGCTGACCGTTCGGTTTTCGTAGACGAAGAGGGCGAAATCCACGCAGGCGACCGCACCTTCGCACTTATCGAGAAGTATTTTTTGCTTAAGAACAAAGGCGCAACCGTCGTCACGCCCGTCAGCTCGTCTTATCTTGTCAAAGAAATCGCAGATGTTCACGGTGGGGAGGTGGTTTGGACAAAAGTCGGCAGCACCATCGTTTCGCAGACGATGAAAAAATTGAAAGCGAAACTCGGTGGGGAAGAAAACGGCGGGGTCTTCTATGGACCTCATCAGGCAGTCCGTGACGGAGCGATGACCACGGCGCTTATTTTGGATATCATGGCGAAGACTGGTAAAAAGTTGTCTACGTTGTTGGGCGAGTTGCCGAGGTATTTCATCGAAAAGGACAAAATAGAGTGCCCTAACAAGTTAAAAGAGCCATTATTAATGGCTTTTACTGAATTAATGCAAAAATACAAGCCCGATACGACCGATGGGGTTAAATTATGGTTTGAAGATAAGAGTTCGATTCTCATCAGACCCAGCGGAACCGAGCCTATCTTTCGGTTTTACGCAGAAGCAAAAACAAGACAGAAAGCAGAGCAACTTGTCAGAAAGCACAAGGCTCAACTTGTTCAGTTAATGAAAAAAATTAAAACCTAAACTCTTTAGCAGATGCTCGGTCTACTGGGCTTGTTTCTCCATGTAACGTGGTAGTGCAAGCCTTAATACTTCTTTGTTGGTCTTATGCCTTTGAGTGTGAGATTGTTGGATAATTCAAAACGCAAGAATGAGGAGGGGTTTTCACAAGTCGTTACGAATTTGCCGGAAGCCGACGTTCCAGTTAAGGGCATCCGAGCATGGATACTACAAGGCGAGAGGCATCAACTAGTCTTCTTCCAGATGGAGCCCCATGTGACAGTTCCAGAACACAGTCACGACTATCCACAGTGGGGTCTTATGATAGAAGGAGAAATGGAGTTAACCATCAACGGCGAAACAAGAATCGTCAAAAAAGGCGACGAATACGTTATCCCTGCAAAGGCAAAGCACTCTGCAAATTTTCAGAGCGTCTCCAGGGTGATGGATCTTTTCTCCGAAAAAGCGAGATATAAACCTAAACCCGTCAAATAACAAGCATTAACATTAATACTTAACAAACTTACTACATGAGAAACTCTTTGGAATTGAAACGTAAAACAACTGTTAAATAATTCGAATCAAGTAAGCATAAGACTACCCTCGCCTTAATTGGAGAGAACACTGAAAATGCCCAACTTATTAACCCTCAAAAAAGACGACATCGACACTCCGGAAAAACGCGCCAACTACACAGTCGCCGTCGTAGGTTGCGGACGCATGGGCTTGCCTCACGCCGTTCTCTTCGCCGAAGCAGGTTTCAAAGTCATAGGCGTGGACGTGAACCCACAAATTGTGGCTTCATTGAAAAGAGGAAAGGCGCCTTTTTTTGAACCAGAACTGGATCCCCTGCTGAGAAAACACGTAAAAGAAAAAAGGTTCACGCCGTCAAACGAACCACGCGTTGCTGCAGCGTCAAGCGACATAATCATGCCCGTTGTTCAAACTCCATTGGACGAGAAAAAAAGACCCGACTATTCACCGCTCGAAAAAGCTTGCAAAGACATCGGCATGGGAATGCGCGCGGGATGTTTGTTTATTTTGGCAAGCACTGTAGGGCCGGGGGTGACGGAAAAACTGGTTAAGGAAACGTTGGAAACCGCGTCTGGCTTGAAGGCGGGCACAGATTTTGGAATGGCGTACAGCCCAATCCGCGCCACGTCAGGCAGGGTTTTGCGAGACGTTCAGAATTACACGAAGGTTGTAGGCGCTGTTGACAAAAGAAGTTTGTACGCTGCTTCTCTTGTTCTAAGCACAATAGTAAAATCAGACGTAATCGGAGTGGACAGCATAAAAACAGTCGAAGCCATGAAGCTGTTTCAAAACGTTTATCGCGACACAAACTTGGCGCTGACGAATGAACTTGCATGCTTCTGCGAAAAAATAGGCGTGGATTACTTGGAAGTGCAGAAACTCGTTAACACAGACCCATATTGCCACTTGCTGCTACCAGGAACCGTGGCTGGGCACATTCCAAAAGATCCCTACTTGCTTATCGAAGAAGCAGAAAACGTGGGCGTTAAAATGCGAATAGTAAGCTCGGCGAGGGCTTTAAACGACGACATGGTCAATCACGCAGTGCATCTTGTTAGAGAAGCTTTAGAGGCATGCGGCAAACCATTAGCCAGAACAAAAGTCTCAGTCCTCGGCGTATCCTACAGGCCTAACATAAAAGAAAGCCGCGGCTCCCTCACACCCGACATCGTGAAAAAACTGAAGGCAAAGAACGTTTACGTGCAAGTCTTCGACCCATTCTACACTTTCGAGGAATTGGAAGAACTGGGGTACCCGCCCGCTAGAACATTGCTCAAAGCCATGGAAGGCCAAGACTGTCTTCTCATCGTCGTGGGGCACAATAGTTTTAAGCGCATAAACCTCAGACGGTTCAAGTTTTTAGCCAAAAAACCCGCCGCGATAGTAGACATGGGTCACGTTATTAACCCGGCAAAAGCAGAAAAAGAAGGCTTAATCTACCGTGGCTTTGGACGGGGAGTGTGGACAAAGTGACGAAACTCGGCGTCGCCGTCGTAGGCATAGGGTTCTGGGGCAAAAACCACGTACGAGTTTTCAACGAACTACCCGAAACCCAATTGAAAGCCGTCTGCGACGTAAACAAAGAGCGTGCAACAGCAATCGCAGAACAATACAAAGTGGACGCTTACACTGACAGCCGAAAACTCTTAAAACGAAAGGACATTCAAGCAGTAAGCATCTGCACTTGGACTACCACACACGCGGTAGAAGCCGCACGAGCGATTAGGGCGGGCAAAGACGTTTTAGTGGAAAAACCAATCGCCAGCACGGTGCGCGAAGCAAAAAGAATAGTGAACTTGGCAGAGAGACGAAACGTCACGCTTATGGTCGGGTTTATTGAAAGGTTCAACCCGGGCGTTCAAGCCGTAAAAAGCATGGTCGACAGAGACGAAATCGGCACACTAGTCTCCGCGACTTCAAAAAGAGTTTCAGAATGGCCAGAAAGAATCGGCGATGTTGGAGTAGTCAAAGACACAGCAATTCACGACATCGACATTATGCGGTACATCTTCGACGAAAACCCGACAGCCGTCTTCGCAAAAATCGGCAACCTTCGACATTCAAAGTACGAAGATTACGCGCAGATTATGCTTGCCTTTGAGAATGGCAAAACCGCCTTCGTGGAGGCTAACTGGCTTACTCCTTATAAGATTCGAAACCTTATGGTCACCGGAAGCCGGGCCATCCTGAACCTCAATTATATATCTCAAGAAATCACGATTGAAACCGCTGGCCAAAGCATAACGCCGAGGCACGTGTGGCAAGAGCCGCTGAAACAAGAGTTAAAGCATTTCGCAGACTGCGTTTTGCACTACAAACAACCCTCGGTAACAGGCGAAGACGGATTAAAGGCGCTTCAAATCGCAGAAGCCGCTTTCAAATCCTCAAAACAAAACAAGGCGGTAAAACTGAGGTTTTAATCCTCTTTTCTTTTAGTTTTACCCTTCAGATTAAACGGGACGCCTTCTTCCAAAATCTGTTTCGGCACTTTGTCTTTCCATTTTTTCAGAAAGGGCAACTCGTCTGCTTCTTCACGCAGTTCGTCGGGCAACATCTCTGGAATCTCTTCACGAATTGGATACCAACGGTTGCATTTCGGGCAGACGATCAAGCCTTCTACGATTTCGTCCTTCTCTTCGAAAACGTGCAACTCGAGCGGATAGTACTTGTCTATAGGGCAGGCAAGGATGTCCATAAGTTTCTTCTTAATCGTGCATTCCTCCTTTTTGCTGATGACTAGTGAAGAGTTTTTCGCATAAAAGATTTATCGCAACCTTTAGCGTCGTCCTCGGCGAATTTGCACATCCAGCACGATTTGTTGCCACCACGGCCCAGTATCTCGCACCACGCGACCGAATGGTATCGCGTAGACTGCATCCATCTGCGACAGTTTCTCTGATACCTTCGCTTTCGCCTTTTCAACAGAACTTTCATCCTTTTTTGCGTGCACAAAATCGTAATAATGTATCCATCCGCCTTCGGGCTTTAACGCTTCAACTGCAACATCGAGGTAATCGTATGCCTTTTCTGGTAATGGCATAAGAACTCTGTCAGCAGTTTTCAGCAGTCTCGCTGTAACAACGACTCGGGCATCGCCTTTTAGCGGAACAACACGGTTCACGGTTTTATTAAGCAGCACGTTTTCCCACATGAACTGAAACGCTGCTGGGTTAACGTCTATGGAGTATATTCTGTCGGCTTCGGAATGCTTGGCGATGATTATGGAGAAACTGCCCACGCCGGCGAACATGTTAACGACGACTTCACGAGGCTTTACGAGACTAGCGACTCGCATCCGCTCGAACGAAAGCCTAGGCGAAAAATAACATTTCTCCAAGTCAACCTTGAAAACGCAGCCATATTCTTTGTACGTTGTCGTGGTCCTTCTTTCGCCAGCAACATGTTCTAACCTGCGTAAACGGTAGTCACCGCCGACGGGGCTCGCTTGACGCCAAACCGACTTCACGTTACTGTGAAGCTGCATAATTGCCTCTGCGATTATAGCGCAGTACTGTTCTAGTTTTTTGGGAACACGAATCACAGCGATGTCGCCGACGATGTCGTAGGATTTGTAAAGCCCAAGCTCTTCAGGGTCTAATTTGCCTTGAAGCAACGAACGGAAATCGTGTCTTCTCAAAAGATTCACTCCTTTTCTATTTAGATGTTCTTTTTAAAAATCGTTCAAGAAAAATCGCAATCCATTTCAGTTTGCCGGGTAAGTATTCGCCAAGTAGTTCGATGTCTTCTTTTCCAACTGCACGCAATACGATCACAGCGATAAAGTAGGCAACAGCACCAACAAGAACGTATATTGGAAGCAGGTGCAAACGAAAAACAAGAAACTCGTAGGGCGGACCAAGCAATTGCTGCCTTACAACATCAAACCCCAAAACCACCGTAACCATAAACGCACAAGCAACCGAAACCTTCCACAACATTTCAGTAGCAAACTTAACCCGGATAAACTGCTTCAAAATAACCGTGCCAAGAAAGAAACCTACCACCGCGGCGAAAATCTTCGCCAACGCAGCGCCAATCATTCCCATTCCCAGAAGGGCAATTAAGATGTATGAGAATAAGGCGTCCGCCAAGACCGATGCAAACGCTACTATCGACGCTATTCCTGGCCGTTCCATGGCGAAAAAAGTTGGGCTAATCGCCACGCCCAATGCGCTGAAAAGTGAAGCAACAGAAAGCAAAACCAACGGAAACGCTGCTGGCGCGTACTGCGCTCCGGCAAAGAGAATGATTATTGGGTATGCCAAAACTGCGACCAAGGTTATCATGGGAAATCCTACGAGAACCACGTACCGTGTTGTGGTGGTGAACGCTGTTTCCAGACTATCTTTTCCAAACTGCGTGTACAACTGCGAAAGCTTCGGAAACAAGGCCGCAACCAACGCACTTGAAACCAAGCCGGGCACAACAGCAGCACGGTTAGCGATGTTATACGCGCCGAAGGTTGCCAGCCCTTCGTATGGAAGCACGAAAAGCTGATCGATCCAAATAACTAAAAATCCGAGAACACTTGCGATGTAAATAGGATATGAAAAGCGCAGTAAAGGCTTTAATGCGTAAGGCTTCCCGAAAATTCCCAAGTGCTTTGCGGTTAGCACCAACACTAGAACGCTGGAAACAACAAGTCCAATAGTCCAGCCCATTGTTACACCTAACAACCCCAATCCTACATAGGCAAGATAAAGCGCTCCGCCATACTGAACCACCGTGTAGAGCAAATTAACTATGGCGATGTGACGCATCATCTGAAGCCCTTGTAAAAAAGGAATAGCTTGAAACAATAACACTACAAAAATCGAGGCCACCGCTAAAGTTTGAACGACAAGAATAGAAGTAGATAAAGTGGAGGAAACCCAACCGGAGAGGAGAAACAACCCTAAAAACGCGGCGGCCGATGTGAAAACAGAGATTTGCAGAACTCGAACAGCAACGCCCTTTGCTTTTTCACGGCTGCCCTCGGCGAGGAATTGCGCGATGTATTTGATGGAAGCGGATGGAAGAGCAAGTAGCCCAAAAGTCTGCACAAGTCCGAGTATAAAGGTGAGCACACTGAATACCCCGTACTCTTCGGGTGAAAGTATGCGAGTTAGGAATACTATGTAAACCACGCCCAAAGCAGCCGAAGCTAAGCCCTGCAAAAAAATATACGTAGCGCCCCTTGCAACCTCTACGCCTGGGCTTATTTCCTTATTCGTCAAGAAACTTCCTCTGAATCATGTTTGACTTTGAATTAGTAACAGCTTGGTCTTTTAAATCATGCTGTAATTTTCCGCTTCGGAAACGTTTAAATCCGAAATTCACATGCTTAAATCAAGCTGAGGGATGTTTATGACTGAAGAAGAAAACGTAAGACTAGTGTACGAATGCGTAAAATGCGGCGCAAAAGTGTTCACTGAAGAACTTGAACATCGGGGCGGTGGAATAAAATGCACCGTTTGCGGTTTTCGGGTACTCAAAAAGATTAGACCCCCCGTGGTTAAACGAATAAAAGCCGTGTAACGCTCGTTTCTTTACTTATTTTTTATAAACAAGACAAAGCAACTTTTGCTAAGCGAATTTTGTCGTCCATTGTCTTCATTAAAGTGTCAACTACCACCGCCTTTATGCCAAGCGCTTCAACCCGTGATTTCTGCATTTTGTCCGCAGTGTCGAGAATAAACACGTCCAAAAAATCCTTGTAAAGATCAGCCACGGAAAACGCCGAAACCTCCATGCCCAACCCCTTCATCAACTTCTCCGCCGGACCCTTCACCACGGTGCCTGCGATGATTGGACTTACAGCGACGATTTTTGCCCTAGTTTTCTTTAACGCTTCTCTGATCC
>JAWBOF010000042.1:0-9620 GCA_038826685.1 Bathyarchaeia archaeon | reverse complement strand
AAACTCAAGATCAAGCATGCATTGGGATTTTGTAACCCACCCAAGCGCAACAATCGAAGTCGTCGGCACAGGCGAAATCATAATGAAGGACGGCAAAATCGTTTAGAAACAACCGTCTTTAAACCTTAAATACCGCGTGAGACGTTTCAACTTCTACCAAAAGATACGCCGCTGTAGCTCAGCCAGGTAGAGCGGCTGGCTGTTAACCAGTCGGTCGTAGGTTCGAATCCTACCGGCGGCGCCTAGCCTATTTAGGTCATGTATGGAAGAAAGTCTAGAAACACGCCGAAAAACACACAAAACACAGCACACACAAATTTTAACAACACAACGCACATCAAAAACTCCCAATCAACAGAATCAATCAACTAAAAATCACCATTAGCAGAACGAAAGCACAATCGTTGGATAAAAGTATAAGATTTAAATACCTCTGAATAAACCGTAAAGTACGGTGTAATCATGGGCCTCAGAGGATACGTTGCAAAGCGTCTTTTGTACACATTCTTCCTCATACTATTCGTACTCACATTAAACTTTATCATATTCGAAGTAATGCCCGGCGATCCCACTGAATTTTTCATCGGCTCAAGGCAACAACAATTTATGACAATCGAAGAAATAAAAGCAAAAATGGCCGCAATAATGCATCAATGGGGACTCGACCAACCCTTACACGTGAGATACATAACCTATTTACAAAGAATGTTAACCTGGAACTTCGGAGAAACCAGCCCAAACACAGGAAGCAAACCAATCATACCCTACATAATGGATTATCTCCCTAACACGATCGTCCTAATGGGCGTTTCAACGGTACTATCAATCATAATAGGAGTAATATTGGGAGTAATTGCTGCATACAAAAGAGGGGGCCTTTTTGACAGCGTGTCAGTGATCACTTCGTTAATCACCTTTTCATTGCCAACATTTTGGATGGGGCTTTTGCTCATCAGCATCTTCAGCACTAACCTACACCTACTACCTGCTAATCGAGCTGTTGGCGACTTTATGCCCCTGTGGAACGTCTACTATCCTTTTGGCACTCAAATCGCTTTCCCCACGATGGTGGAAATTCAAGATCGACTAATACATCTTATTATGCCCGTGACAACACTTACACTATTTCAGTATGGTAATTATCTCCTCTTAACAAGAGCCACCATGCTTGAAACTTTGACCGAGGATTACATAATGACAGCCAAAGCCAAAGGCTTGAGAGAGAGAACAATAATATTCAAACACGCACTAAAGAACGCTTCATTACCAATCATCACAAGTTCGGCTTTGGCAATAGGATTCTTGATCTCTGGCGCCATGATCACAGAAACCGTTTTCGCTTATCCAGGAATTGGAAAACTAACTCTGGATTCCATAATGATCTCCATGAATTACCCGGTGCTACATGTGATTTTTTACCTTACAGCACTTTGCGTAATCTTGGCCAACCTAATTTCGGATTTGCTTTACGGAATAATCGATCCTAGAATCAAATACGGGTGAACTCGGATATGACTACACGAAAAGCCAGATTAGCATTTACCGTAAAAAGATTGAAGGGTTTTGCTCAAACCTTCAGACGAAGCAAAAGAGGAATGCTCGGCGTTTTCATCCTTCTAATTGCTGGTTTAATCGCGATAGGAGCACCATGGTTGACGCCTTATCACCCTATAAACAGCACATCACTCGCAGGAAACACGGCAGCTCCTTCATGGTATAGATACTTCCCAGGCGGAGAGGACCTTTCCGAGAATTTTAACCCCATACAAGATTCAGACTTTAGTAGTATGGAAGTGTTGAATGAACTGAACATATCAATAACGCCTGTGGTTCAAAACGTTTTTGTTCAACATTCTACCGATGTAGGATATCCCGGAAGCCCCGGGAGCTTAGCTATAATTTATGAGAGAGCAGTTGATACTCTTCCAGTAAATTCAAGCATTAAAATCGTTATATCGAAAGAGTTTTACTATCCATATTCGGGCATTCCCGGAAGAATGACGCTTGGCAGCACTTTGCTATTGGCAAGGATAGATGGAATAAGTGTACAAGCAAGGCTCTTTTTGATGCAAAAATGGCCGTCAAATGTACGAGACGATTTATTCCAATATAACGTGACTACGTGGAATTTTGGGGCTGTCGATGTCCGTTTGTTTCCTAGGGGCAAACCTGAAGTTTACACAGAAGAAAATTTCACAATCACTCGTCGCGTGTTAGATTGGATATCGCCTTCGTCGCCTCCTATCTATGATGCGCAAGCTGCCTACGTTTCTTTGAAGCAGTTGTTTCCAAAAGCTGGCAATTATGTTTATGGTATGGAGTTAATTATTAGGAAACTTGAGCCTACGGCAGAGGCGGTTATTTATGTAGATAAGATGAACATTCGGTTGTTTGGGACGGCTTTTGGAATCATGGGGACGGATAATGTTGGACGAGATATTTTTACGCAATTGATTTATGGTACGAGGATTTCGTTGATTGTGGGGTTGCTTGCTACTTTCTTGTCGGTGTTTATTGGTTTGATTGTGGGGTTGGTTGCTGCTTACATGGGTGGCATTGTCGATGAGGTTCTTATGAGGTTTACGGATGCTTTGTTGGTTTTGCCTGGTTTGCCGTTGATCATTGTTTTGATGGCGGTGCTTTCTCAGAGTCAATACAACATGACAACTTTGATTGTGGTAATTGGTTTTCTGGGTTGGATGGGTTTTGCTAGGGTGGTTAGATCGCAAGTTTTGACTTTGAAAGAGCGTCCTTACGTGGAGGCTGCAAAAGCTGTGGGTGCTGGAACGCCATATATTTTGTCGAGGCATATCCTGCCGAATGTTATTTCGTTGGTTTACGTTACTCTTGCGTTGTCTGTGCCTGGGGCTATTGTTTCGGAGGCGGCTTTGAGTTTTTTGGGATTTATCGATGTGGCTAACATGTCGTGGGGAAGGATGCTGCAATTAGCGCAAGGTAGGCCTGAGTTGTGGTGGTGGGTAATTCCTCCGGGACTTGCGATTGCGATACTTTCTTTGTCGTTCATTTTGTTGGGTTATGCTTTGGATGAGATTTTGAACCCGAAGTTGAGGATGAGACGTTAATTATTTAGTTACGTTCATTCGTTTCGAGATGGTAATCTGTGGCGGCTAACGGGGTTACGTGGAAAAAGCCGAGAAGTATTGTGATAATCGTAGCTTGGGGTATTCTGAACGCATCTCTCGTGATGTCGGCGTTTTTGAGTGGGCGGTTGCCGTTGGAGTGGTTTGATTGGCTTTTGCTTTTTTTTGTGGCTGTTTTTGCCGGGGCGCTTTTGGCTGAGATGAAAGCTATTGTGTTGGGAGCGTTCGAGGCGCTTCTTATTTCCGTCGGGTTAACGTATTTTTTTATGGTTTTGCCGGTGATTGTGGGTAATGTAGAGGGTTATTATTTTTCTAATGTAGTGTATTATTTGTCAGTCACGCGGGTTTTTTGGGAGTTTTTCCCTGTTCCAGCGTTTATGTGTCTTTTGGGCGGAGTTGTAGGAGGGTTCGTTGAAGATTTTGTGTTTTGATAAGAAGAGTGAAGATTGGCTGATTTGGGTTTAGGTTTTTTCGTGTTTTTTTGTTGCTGTGTTGACTAGTTTTGCGATGGTTTCCTCGATGGTTGTCCAGAATTCGGTTTCTAGTTTTTCTAGTTCTTCTCGGGTTTTTACGCTGCTGTAGAGTATGTAGCCTCCGCCGAAGAGTGATGTGGCAAGGCCTATTTTCATGGTGTCTTCTTCGATTTCTGTTGCTTTTGTTTCGATAGTGAAGTTGTTGGGGGTACCGTTTATGTAGATGTTCATTGTTCCCGGTGTTCGCGGGTCTGTGAGGGCTATTTTTATTTGCCATTTGTTCTTGGTGGTTTGGGTTTTTGTTTTTAGGCCTCTTTTCTTGACGTATATGTTTTGGATTGTTTGAGCTAGAAGTTTGAGGTTGACGTTGAGGTTTTGCCATTGCTTCTGCATTTTGGAGGGTGCCTCGGTTGTTCTGGGGTTGTTGAGTTTTAAAAACGTTGTGTGCTGATGTGCATGTCCTTTCTGTGCGCTTTGTGGAGTATGCCGCTTTCTCCTCTCCTCTTCCATATATGATCCAATTAGTCTCCAAATATGCTCCAAATATGAACAGAGGACTGAGGGTTCACTTTTTAGGTTATGCTTGTATCTGTGTTTTCTGACCTTGAGTGGAAATGTTTAGCTAATTATGGATTTTTGCTTTTGTCGAATTGTAAGGTGGATTTGGGTGTGAGAGAGTGTAAATGTTAGATGATGGTAAAGTGAATGTTTAAATAATCATTTACTATGTAAAGATGGTACATATCATATGTAGTGGTGTGTGGGTTTTGGCTAAAAATGTTTTGTCTGGTCGTCCGCTGAGGTTGTTGCGAATGCTTTTCGAAACGGGTAAGCCCGTGACTTTTTACACTTTGCACGTGAAACAGGGAGAATTGGCCAAGCAGCTTCAAATCAGTCGTCAAGCCTTGAATGTGCACTTGCGAAAGTTGAGGGATTTGGGCTACATTCGCACTGGAAGGGGCTTCATCGATGTCACAGAAGAAGGTTTAGAATTATTGGGTGTTTCCACGAACCCTGCCTTTGTCTTCCTCAAAGTGTCTCCGTTGAAACGTACCGAGGCATACGAAAAAATTGTCCAAACCCAAGCGCAACGAATATTTCGCGTGGCTGGTGACATGGACGCGATTCTTGTTGTTCAAAGCGACAAACTTGACGAGGCGCTTCAACGTCTGGGCGAAATCGAGGGCATACAAGACACGAAATCTTATATTACTATCCAATCTCTAAAATAGGCTCCCACAAAGAGGAGTTGCAACCCGATGAAACTGTTCGAGCACGAAGCGAAAACCATACTCGCTAAATACAAGATTCCAATTCCACAAGGCGGACTAGCAACTAACCCGTTGCAAGCCAAAGAAATCGCCCTTAGACTGAAGCCTCCATACGCCGTGAAAGCCCAAGTTCTCGTGGCAGGCAGGGGAAAAGCAGGCGGGATCCAATTCGCAAACACGCCCGAGGAAGCCGAAATAGTCGCCAGCAAGATTTTGGGAATGACTATTAAGGGAATAAGAGTGCGAAGCGTTTGGATCGAAGAAAAAATCGACGTCAAGAAGGAACTGTACTTCGGCATCACTACTGACCGCTCACAACGTTGCTATGTCGCCATCGCCACCTCTGCTGGTGGAATGGACATCGAAGAAGTTGCTGCAAAAACGCCCGAAAAAATCGCCAAACACTTTATCGATCCGGTTCTGGGCTTTCGCGCTTATAACGCCAGAGATTTAGTTAAGAAAATCGGCTACAACACAAGCCAGATGCAAGAATTAACAGAAATTTTTATGCGGTTTTACACTGCGGCTATGGATTATGACGCGGAATTGATGGAGATGAACCCGCTCGTCGAAACTGCAGAGGGCAAATTTATCGCCGCTGACGCAAGGCTCATAGTGGACGATAATGCGTTATTTAGACATCCCGACTACAAAGCCCGAGCAACCGGTGAAGGCGAAACCGAACTCACCCCACAAGAAATCAAAGCCCAAAAAGCCGACCTTGCCTACGTAAAACTGGACGGCAACATAGGAATAATCGGAAACGGCGCAGGCTTGGTCATGGCAACACTAGACGCGATTCAACTGTACGGCGGGCGACCCGCAAACTTCCTCGACGCAGGCGGCGGAGCCTCACCCGAGCAGATGGCGACTGCCTTGGACATTGTTTTGTCTGATCCCAACGTCAGCGTGGTTTTCATCAACATCTTAGGCGGCATAACCCGTTGTGATGATGTGGCTCGGGGAATTTTGGAGGCAAAGAAACGCGTGGGTTTTACGAAACCCATAGTCATTAGGCTGGTGGGCACGAACGAGGAGGAAGGACGAACATTGCTCACTGCTGAAGGAATCCACGTGTTGGACAGCATGGAGAACGCGGCGAGAAAAGCCGTAGAAATCGCAAAGGCAAAGGAGGCATAACAAGATGGGCATAATCGTCAACAATTCGACCAAAGCCATCGTGCAGGGCATAACGGGCTCACAGGGAAAATTTCATACTCACCTAATGCTTGAATACGGCACAAAAATCGTAGCAGGCACGACTCCAGGCAAAGGCGGCACATCGATCGAGGGCGTCCCAGTTTACGACACAGTGAAAGAGGCACTACAAAACCACGAAGCCAACGCGTCCATAATATTCGTACCCGCACCTTTCGCAGCAGACGCAGCGTTCGAAGCCATGGAAAACGGGCTAAAAACCATAGTCATAATAACGGAACATGTGCCAGTAAAAGACTCGATCCAAGTCATGGCGAAAGCAAAAAACGCCAAAACGACCATAATCGGCCCAAACACGCCTGGAATCATCACACCAAGCATGTGCAAATTGGGAATAATGCCGGCTCACATCTTCAAAAAGGGCGTCGTGGGCATAGCATCCAGAAGCGGCACTTTAACTTATGAAATTGCTGCGGGACTCACGGCGATAGGCCTAGGCCAGTCCACGTGTGTTGGTTTGGGTGGAGATCCGATTGTTGGCTTGAGTTTTGTGGACGTGTTGAAAATGTTCGAAAAAGACAAACAGACACAAGCAGTCGCCCTGATCGGCGAAATCGGCGGCAACGCAGAAGAGTTAGCCGCGACGTACATCCAAGAAGCAGATTATCCAAAACCCGTAGTGGCTTTTGTGGCGGGCAGAACTGCGCCTCCGGGCAAACGCATGGGACACGCGGGCGCGATTGTCATGGGCAAGGCGGGAACGGCGCAGAGTAAAATCGAGGCTTTTAAGGCCGTGGGCGTTGATGTTGCCGAGCGACCGGGAGATGTTGCGAAATTGCTGGCGGCACGTTTACAAAAGAAAAGATCGTATTAACGGCTAAACCTTCAAGCGCACAGTTTTCTTGGTAACCTCATGAACTGTTTTTTCCAGTTCTTTTCTGTGCGTTTCCAATTTATCCTTTTTTTCTTTTTTGTTGTTTTCGAGGGCGGATTGTTTTGAGTTTAGATGGTTCAGCATTCTTTCTTGTTCTTTTAACGTGGCTTTAAGCGTGGCGGCTTCGTTTTGAAGGTTCGCGATGGTGCCTGAGGTCAGGAGTTGTTTTCTTCGCTGATAGACTTGTTTGCATTGCAGTTGAAGTTGGAGTAAAGCATCCTTTTTCAGTATGGATTCTATCTGGTCTTGGGCTTTCTTTTGACGGCTTGTTTTAAGTTTTATCTTGTTGTTTCCCATGTTCTCGCTAGTTCTCTGCAGAATCTTCTTCAACAACGGGTATCCATCGTCTTCTTTAGCCAACGCTAAGAATGGCCGGCGCAAGTATTCGACGAGTTTTTGGTGTTCTTCGGTGGGTATGGCTACGTCGCCGCTGTGGTAGAGGTTCAGCATCTTGACAAAGGGCTTCTGCACATAACGCAACTCGTATTTAGCTTTACGGTTAAGTTCATGCGCTTGACTGTTGGTTCGCAGCAGTTCCCGCATTTCTTCCCGTTGCTCGATGGCGAGTATTCTTTGCTGCTTTTCTTGCGTCTCCTTGGTTATGGAGGAAATCGCTGTTTGTGTCTCGTTTGTTTCTCTTTCTAACTTCTCCAATTCGCTCTGCAGTTGGGCTATGTTATGGGCTGTCGCAAAGCCGTCGGCCACGCTTTTCACTTTAGAATATTTTTCTTTCGTGAAAACATCCAGTTTTTCTATTAAATCAAAAAGTCTACCCAAGCTCACGTCTATCTTTCTTCGGGCGATTATGAAAAGGGGTGAGATTCTGGGGAACCAAATGTTCCGTTCACGTCCAATCACGGAGAAGACTTTTTTTAAATCTTTAACAAATGTTTCAGTGGTTTCGAGTGAAACTTGCTGTGGAAAATTTATCTTGTTTAACGTGTCGATGAAGAACGTTGCCAACCGTCTTGTCACGCGTGCTCGGTGGTATGCTTTGCCTTTTTCAATCTCTCTTTCGCATTCTTTGATTAGGTTTTCGCAGTCTTCTTTGATTTGGTTCATTCTTTTTCTTACGTCGTCAATCAGCTTGCTTGCTTCGTTGTCTAAGGGTTTTACGAGGTTGGCGGTTTCTTTTTCAAACCATTTCTCGAACTCTTGTAGCGGCATCTCTACAACGTCAGAAATTGCTAGTCCTCCAGTCGATGATGGTTTGGAGTAGTATAACGAGATTTTAATATTTATTTATGTATGTTCCTTTCACGGTCAGCCGTGCGCATGGAAGGTGCTGTTGAATTTTTCTGTCAAAACTGCTTTGATCTGAAAACAAAGTTTAATTATGATGACGAAAAACAATGTTGCGAACAAAATGAGACAACTCGTCCACAACGGCATACTCATTCCAAAATACGAGCCAAAAGGCTTTCACATAAAAATCAAAGACGAAACCGTAGTCCTCACGCCCGAGCAGGAGGAGATGGCGGTGGCTTGGGTCAAAAAACTGGAGACCGACTATGTTAAAGACCCTGTTTTCGTCAACAATTTCTTCGAAGATTTCCACGCTGCTCTTGGCTTGAACGAGAAAATTCCGCCAGAACAGTTTGATTTTAAAGAAATAATCGATTATGTGCAAAAGGAAAAAGCACTGAAAGAAAGCATGTCGAAGGAAGAAAAGAAGCGCCTTGCCGAAGAACGAAAGAAAATCCGCGAGGCAAACAAGGAAAAGTACGGTTACGCGATTGTTGACGGCGAAAAAGTAGAAATCGGCGCTTACATGGCGGAACCCTCGAGTATCTTCATGGGTCGAGGGCAGCATCCGCTTAGGGGAAAATGGAAAAGGGGACCGAAAGAAAGCGACATTACCTTGAACCTGTCGCCCGACGCGCCTCGACCGCCGGGAAATTGGAAGGAAATTGTTTGGTATCCTGATTTTATGTGGATAGCCAGATGGGACGACAAACTTCGTGGTAAGGAAAAATACGTTTGGCTTGCAGACACGTGTTCTTTAAAACAAAAAAGCGACATTCAAAAATTTGACAAGGCAGCAGAGTTGAACAATCGAATTGAAAATGTGCGCAAACACATCGAAAAAAACCTAACCTCGCCTGACGCTCAGAAACGAAAAATCGCCACAGTCTGCTATTTAATCGACGCTTTAAAGTTGCGTGTGGGAGACGAGAAAAATGAAGACGAAGCCGACACCGTGGGCGCCACCACGCTCAGGCCTGAACACATCCGTTTTGAGCCAAACGGTTTGACAACGTTCGATTTTCTGGGCAAAGACGCCGTGCATTGGCAAAAGCAGATTAAACTGCCCGAAATCGTGATTAAAAACCTGAAAGAATTCATCGGAGAATCGAAGTCAGTAATCTTCGACGGCGTCCGCTCAAACCACGTGAACGCTTTTCTAAACGAAGCCATGCCGGGGTTAACTGCCAAAGTTTTCAGAACCTACCACGCCACAAACGTCGTCAATGACTACCTGAAAGAAGCGAAAATTTCCCGCTCCGAACCAGATTTCGTGAAAAAATACGTTGCCACTAGGGCGAATCTACAAGCCGCCATAGTCTGCAACCATAAACGAAAAATCCCCAAGACATGGGAACAATCGTTGGCAAAAAAGAAGGAACGACTGGAGAAGCTTAAAACAGAAAAAGAGACCGAGTCGAGGAAGAAGGCGATACAA
>JAWBOF010000041.1:0-9686 GCA_038826685.1 Bathyarchaeia archaeon | reverse complement strand
CAAGTCTTCGCGGTAGATTCCGTCGATGTTTGGAAGCAGCCCCATTTCTATAAAGTCGCCGAGTCCGCATGCGCTTCGCGGTGACAAAAACTCGTCATAATAGATGCTTCTTTTTCCGAAACTCAACCCAAAATCAAGGAAAACGCTTGTATCGCCATCTTGAAGGAGAATTTTATTCCCGCCGATTTCGTTGACTCCGCCGTAGAACGTGAGGTTTGTCTTATTCTTCACCATACTATCGCCTCGCTTGGGTCCCCGCCTTTCTGCAGATGTTTGAGATTGTAAAAATAACCTGTGGTGGGGTGAATATGGCGAAGACTTTCGTGTACTGTGCTGACCATGCTTTTTTTATTGTTTCCTGTTTTCCTCCACCTTGCAAGTAGCCTTCGATAAAGGCGTTAGTGATTAACTCTGCAGCGTTCGTGTTTGCGAGAGGTGGAACGTAATGTCCCGAATAATAAAGAAACTCTGCAATGTCCCATGCTTGGTTCTCGTTTCTGGTGGCTTGCTCTAAGTCGAGAAACACTGGCTCGCCGTCTTTTGTGATTACGATGTTTTCCGGCTTACAATCACCCAATGCAACTCCAAGTGCGTGTGCTTTGGCCATTTTTTCGCCTATTTTTCTGACTATCGCCAGGTCTTTTTCGTTTTTTGTTCTGGTGGTGACGATTTTTTTAATTATTTTTGTCATGCTGGTGCCTTCGACGTATTCTTTGAAGATTAGGCGTTGTTGTGGGCTTACGTGCAAGATTTTGGGCACTGTAAAATTGTTTTGGCTTAGGAACTGGTTAATCGCGTATTCTCTTTCCAGTCGTGTCTGCCCGAGCACGGCGAACGAATGAGTGCCCAACGTCCAGAAAGCCAAGGGGAACCATTTAAACGCAAACCAGTCCTTGAATTTCTTCACAGCGATTCTCTGTTTTTGCCCATTTTTGTCAAAACTAACCAAATAAACCGTGTTCAAAACTCCGCCTAAACGTTTTACTTCTATTTTCGTGGCTCCTTCGCTTGGGGCAAGTTTCCGCACAAAATCTTCAATGCTAGTAGTGTCAGAGAAGGGAACCAGCCCGTAGGGCGTCGGGATGAACAAGAATTTTTGCGAAGCATCCAACTGAAAAACTAATCTTTCTTCAACCGCTTGTTTATGCGTTTTGAAGTAGAGTTCTTGGTCTTCTAAGGTTGGGCGGATAACGCCGGGAAACGTTCTAAGCAGATACATTAATAGTCCTCTTTGTATTGTGCGGAATAATGCGAGAAGCCGGATGCGTCGTTTGTTCACTTTTTTGATGAAAGTTTTGTTTATTTTGATGGCTCCTTTAGTGAGAGTTATCCAGCCTTCTTCTGCTAACTGGACGAGGGCTTTCGTGTATCCTTTCATCATGTATTCGGTGTTGCGTTTTCTCAGGTCGCTTCTGAACGTGTTGAGGAAAGTGTAGGTCATCAACGGAAACAAGCGGGCTTTTCGCGCCATGTCCTCGTACATAAAGTACTTCGGCTTCAGCACGAACTCGTACGACATTTCCGGGTATTCTAGCACAAGGTTTTCCAGAAGTTCCCAGATGACTCTTTTTTATAGTTTCACTTCTTGACATTGCAGGTACTCTGGGTTGATTATGGGTTGATAAGGGAGCATGATTTTTTCAGCCACGAATTCGCCTATGATGCCTTGTTGTACGTCTGCCTCGAAGAGTCCAGAATCTGCGACGAGGAATAATACGTTGACATCGTCTAACATTTTGGGGTAAACCATAAGTCGCGACGGATAATTCTTCACTATCAACAAAACATTAATGTCGCTTTTCTCTGTCCCATAGCCGCTGGCACGTGCACCGAAGACACAAGCGCTGACGATTTCGCGGGTTCGGGCGATCTGTCTGCATAAGTTCAAAATCTGTTCTTGCTGCTGAGGAGTTATGGTTTGGTTTTCCAATTAGTGTTTCATTCCGTTGAGCGTGGTTCTTTACTGTGTTTCCTTTTAAGAATATTCGTCGATGTTTTTATTTAAGCATCCCATTTTTCGGGTTGCGGAGGGAAGAACTTAAATGCAGATTGAAGCCTAATATGCTAAAACGGTGTGGGCTGATGGCCGTTCAGTCTAAGCCGAGAAAGGCGTCTTTAGGTTTTCTTTTATCGATCGTGGCAGGAGTTTTTATATTGCTTAACGGTTTGGTGTGGTTTTTGATAGGGAATTTCATTTGGATGCTCAGCGAAGAGACTATGGTTCCTATCTTTGCGCTTCCGTTGTTCCTTTTGGGGGTATTGTCAATTCTTTTCGCCATCGCCGTATTCCTCGGTGCACTGGTGATTTACTGGTTCAGAAAAGCGTCTCTAGGCGGAAAAATCGTGCTGGTCTTCTCGATTCTCAGCACATCGGTCGGCGGCGGTTTCCTGCTGGGCATGGCTTTAGGCGTGGCCGGCGGCGCCTACAGCATCAGAAACAAGTGAAAAATCCTTGCGAATTATTCTTTTGGGCGTCTTGTCTATGGAAGGTTTTAAATGCTGAACGCTTCTAAAATATTGGTTTAAAGGAGGTATAAGTTGGAAGGTTCAACAGGGGCAAAAAGAGCAACCGTCGGCTTTGTGCTGTCTCTGATCGGCGGCATCTTCATACTGATCAACGGCATAGCATGGTTTGCGTTGTCAAGCATATTTGATCAACTAGGGCTTGGCAGCATGCTCAACTTCGTCGGTCTTACGCTTGATATTCTCGGCGGCGTAATGGTAGTTTTCGCCATACTAGTTTTCATCGGTGCATGGCTCATCTACACACCAGGAAAAGAAATGATCGGCGGCATACTAGCGCTAATCTTCTCAATCATTAGCTTCATCGGCGGTGGCGGCTTCGCCCTCGGAGCCATACTCGGCCTTATCGGCGGTATACTCGGGCTCTTGAAGAAATAACCCCAAATCTTCTTTTTCTTTTTTCCTCTTTCTTTTTTCCTATTTCTCAGTGACTTTAGCGTAGAGCCTTAACGCCCTTAGTGCTCGTGCGGCTTTTTCTGGAAGGTTATAAAGTGGCAGGTTACTTTTTCCCAGTGTTTTGTGGATGCGGTTGTAGTCTTCTCCGCCGGCTGGCACGTCTACCACGGGTTTTCCCGAAAATTTCTTAACGGTCTTCGCTATAACGAGCGCGTCTTTTGGTTCGAAAAACGTAGACTTTAACATGTTGATCACCATAACACCATCCACATTCGAATCGGCGAGCACCAAGCGAAGCACGGTGGCAAACCTTTCAGCCTTTGCGTCGGCTATCATATCCACGGGGTTCGAAGCGTCAACTCCCGGATAACGTGTCTCTATCTCTTTCTTTGTCGATTCTGAAAGCCGTGCTAGTTTAAGCCCGTTTTTTGCAACTGCATCTGCGGCGAGTATCGCGGGGCCACCTACGTTGCTTACTATGGCGATGTTGTCGCCTTTCAGCGGGGGCTGTTTTGAGAGCGCTATGGCTGCATTAAGTAGTTCTTCCAAGTCTTCGACACGTATTATTCCAGCCTTTCGAAGCGCAGCGTCAAACACTTCATCTTTTCCTGCCATCGAAGCCGTGTGGCTGAGTGCTCTTTGCGCGGCCTCTTTTGTTACTCCTCCTTTCACTGCAAGAATCGGTTTTTTCTTTACGACTGTTTGTGCGGTTTCTATGAATCGTCGTCCGTTTTCGACGCCTTCCATGTAGAGGCATACGACTTTGGTTTTTGGGTCTTGGTTAAAGTATTCCAACAAATCCACATCGTTTACGTCTACCTTGTCGCCCATAAAAGCAAACTTGCTTATGCCCACGCCATAAAAGCACGCCCAATCCAGAAGACAGGCGCCCACTCCGCCGCTTTGTGAAATCACGGCGATGTTGCCTTTAGGCGGCATTAAGCCTCTCTCAAAAGTCGTGTTCAGTCCGTTGGCGGTGTTTACCACGCCCATTATCGTGTTTGGTCCCAAGATTCTGATGCCGTGTTCGTTTCTTATTTGGACAAGTTGTTGGCGCTGGTGATTCTTGAAGCCGCCGGTTATCATCACCAATGCTTTGACGCCGTAATCTGCGCATTTTTGGGCTTGTTGGAGCGATAGGTTTGGGGGGAGCATTATCACGGCGAGTTCGGGTTTTGTTTCTTCAATGCGGTCTTTTAGGGTTTTCTTGTCTATATCTACGGTGACGATTTTGCCTTTGAAGTGTTTTCGCATGTTATAAACTACGTTTGTGAACAAATGCGGCGACGTCATGCCGACTTTTTCTCGAAGCTTACTCGAGCCTATTAACGCGACTTGTTTTGGTTCAAAGAGATACTTGACGCTGGTCATGGGCTTCAATCCTTTTCTCTGCAAAGATTAGCGGTAGAGGAAAGAAGAGAAGTAGATGTGCATAGATTCTTAAATGTTTAACGAAAATCCACTAGCGAACCAGTAGATTTTGCGCTGTTTTTTGTGCTTTTTTAAGAATTTTCTCTTCGTCTGCTACGGTAACTTGGCGGTTTTCCATCAGAATTTTGCCGTTCACAATGACAGTGTCGACATCGCTTCCTGTTGCCGAATAAACAAGATTCGCATAAATGTCATGCACTGGCGATAAGTGTGGCTTCTTCAAATCTATGATTATCAAATCCGCCTTCTTACCAGATTCCAACGTGCCCACGATATTTTCGATGCCTAGAACCTTGGCGCCTTCTCGGGTCGCCATCGCCAACGCTTGATGTGCAGGTAAAACCGTAGAGTCTCCATAACGGGCTTTCTGCAACAAACTTGCAGTTTTAACAGTTTGAAACATGTCGAGCGAGTTGTTGCTCGCAGGCCCATCGGTGCCTATACCTACTGAAACACCCGCTTTGACTAAATCAACTATCTTAGGTGTACCTTGCGCCAATTTCATGTTTGCGACAGGGTTGTACGCCACTTTAACCTGATGCTTTGCAAGCGTTTTGATTTCTCGATTTGAAAGGTATATACAATGCGCAGCAAGCAGGTTCGGACCTAAAAATCCAATTTTTTTGAGAAGCCGGGTTTCGGTCACGCCATATTTTTCTTTCACTTGTCTTGCCAAATCCATAGACTCTGCAAGATGAATATGCAAACCCACACGAAGTTTCAAGGCCGCCTCGTGAATTCTCTTCAGAAGTTCCGGACTACATGAATAAACCGCGTGAGGACCCAACTGAAAGCGAATTCTTCCCTGAGCGGTGGCGTGCAGTTTCATTGCGGTGGTTATGCCTTCGTTTAATATTTTTTCGGTTTGCATGGCGTTTTGGCTTTCTATTATGCCCGGTGCGAGTGTGGCTCTAAGGCCAAGTTCTTGTACGGCCTTTGCAACCATGTCTTCATGGAAGTACATGTCGGCGAAGCATGTAGTGCCTGTTTTTAACATCTCTAGACAACCCAAAAGCGCTCCCGTATAGATGTCTTCAGGCTTGAGTTTAGCTTCTAAGGGCCAAATTGTCTCTTTAAGCCACCGTGGAAGCGGCTGGTCTTCGGCTAAGCCTCGAAAAAGCGTCATCGAAACGTGCGTGTGACAGTTAACCAAACCCGGCATGACGGCTTTACCTTTTCCTTCGATAACCCTTTCAGCGTTAAACTTGGGCGATTTTGACGCTTTCCCAACATACACAATCGCATCTTTCTTTATCGCGACCAAACCCTCATCAATCGCACCTCGCTCCATCATGGGCAAAACAACGCCGCCACGAATCACTACGTCCACATTCTCCAACAAGACCACCAAACAACCACGATTCATACCACATTAGGCACATTACGGAAATTAAGATTATCATAACTTTATATCTAGAGGCTCTGATCCATCTTTTGTGTTAATTTCGATTGGTCTCGCTGATTATTTTTGCCATCTGACAGTTTTCTGATATACCTTAACCAAAGACCAATTGGAACGATGAAATGCACGAGCCATACGAATATTTCGCCTTATATGTATTAATCGTGTTGAGTATGTAGTCAATTGTTACTCCGCTGTAAAATCCGTCCATCAGATAAGCGATTAGGGATAGAAAATAAGCAACTTCGATGAAACATTGAATAATTATTACTTTTCTGCGTTTGAGTTTCAGGGCAACCATTAAAACTGGCGCCAAAAGTGCAATGAGCAAAATAAGACTTATCACGTGACGTATTAATTGCTCCGAAAACACCGATTCCACACTAGGAATCATTATAACCATCCCGCAATGCTATGCAATAAATGCCTTTCCACATCTAAATTTGTTTCCAAGCGATGACGAGGGTTCATCTCGTCATATTTGGGGTGTATTTGGAGCCTAATTGGATCATATATGGAAGAGGGTCTAGAAACGCGCGGCACAGCCGCACAACCCTAGGAAAGGAAGCCTTAGCGGAAATACTTAATTAATGCGACACAAATACCAAAGCAGAACAAACAGTTTTGAGGAACCAAAAAATGACCGAAGACATAAACAAACTCCCAGCCCCCGTACAAGAACGATTACTAAGGCTACAACAAGTACAACAAACACTCCAAGCCATAATCACACAAAAACAACAAATCGAACTCGAAATCGGCGAAATCGACACCGCGCTAGAAGAAATGCAAAAAACCGCCGATGACTGCCCAATCTACAAATCCGTCGGATCCATACTAGTAAAAACAGAAAAATCCAAAATCACCACAGAACTAACAGAACGCAGAGAACTCCTAAACACACGCCTCAGCGTACTCGCCAAACAAGAAGAACGCACAAGAACCCAAATGAAAGACCTACAAACCAAACTACAACAAGACCTAAACCCAGCTTCTTCCTTCCCAACAGAATCGCCACCACCATAGGTGAAAAAACGTTGGAAGAAATCGGGCTGCCCAAACTTTCCCCAGAACAAAAAGAAAACCTATGCAACGTGGCGGAAAACGCAGCCCGCAAATACATCACCTCCAAAATCCCACTACAAAAACTCGCAACATTGAACATCACAATCGAAGTAGAAGGAGAAGAACCAATAACAGTAAGCATCGACGTAGAACTTTCATTAAACCCCAACATCGAATACCCAAACCTCGAACAACTAGCAAACGAAGCAATCCGCCAAGCACAAGAAGCAGCAAGAACATACCTGAAGGAAATCGCATGCAAATCAAAGAAATAACAGAACTCATCGAAAAGAAAAACGCTAAACTCGCAACCCTGCTCTGCCACCACAACGCCGACCCCGATGCAGTATGCGCAGCGTTTGCGCTGTCAAAGTTACTCCAAAAAACCCACCCGCAATTAGAAACCGAAATCGCAGCGGCGCAAGGACCCAGCCACTTATCAAAACATCTACTAAACCATCTCCCAGCAAAACTCACAAACTCACCCCGCATCGAAAACGCAGACATTTTAATCCTACTTGACACAAACACCATCCAACAACTCGACGACTGGGCAAACCGCATAAAAACCGCAAACGCACCCCTCATAGTAATCGACCACCACGCAAGCCACCCCGAAACCGAAAAACTCGCCACCCTATGCGTCGCAGACGAAAACGCCGCATCCACATGCGAAATCATCTACAAATTCTACCAAGACCTACAACTAACACCAACCCCAGAAGCAGCAAAAGCCCTATTCCTAGGCATAGCATTCGACACACGCCACTTCGTCCTAGCAAAATCCACCACATTCAAAATAATCGCAGACTTGATCGCCGCCGGCGTAAACGTGGAAGAATCACTCTCACTACTTTCTTTACCCATGGAAGAATCCGAACGAATTGCCAGACTTAAGGCTTCGAAACGTGTTAAACTCCTGAAAGTTAACGAATGGATCGTCGCTTTTTCCCACGTAAGCGCCTACCAAGCCTCCGCAGCACGGGCTTTAATCTCCCTCGGCGCTCACGTAGCCGTAGTCGCGGGACAAAAAGGTGACGCCTTACGCATTAGCCTACGGGCAACCAACGATTTTTACAAGAAAACTAACGTGCACTTGGGCCGAGACATAGCGAAACCACTCGGTGAACATCTTCAAGGCATGGGCGGCGGCCACTCGGTATCCGCCGGCGTGAACGGCGTGGGCGACGTGGAAATAGGTTTAAAACGTTGCCTTCGTTTGTTAAAGGAGAAATTAGGAGCAAACTAACCCTTTTTTAGGTAGCTACTCTTAAATGAGAGAACCTTCGCCATGACGTATAACTAAAACGGCAGGACATTAACGTGCCAATCATAGAAACCAAAGATTTAACATACACCTATCAAGGCGCAATCAAGCCATCCATTCGAGAAGTTTCTATAAAAATTGAAAAAGGCGAATTCATCATCCTCACGGGTCCAAGCGGATGCGGCAAAACAACACTCTGCAGATGTTTTAATGGACTCATCCCCCACTTCTACACTGGCACACTAAACGGCACCATAAACGTCGCAAACCTCGACGTCACAAAACACCAGATCCACGAACTCGCAAGACACGTAGGATTCGTTTTTCAAAACCCAGAAAATCAACTTTTCGCATTGTCAGTGGAAAAAGACGTTGCGTTCGCTTTGGAAAATTTAGGCATGCCAAGGACTGAGATGCAGAAGAGGATAGAATGGGCATTAAAAGCCGTAGGCGCTTACGAACTTCGTGAAAGAGCCCCACACGAACTTTCTGGAGGGCAACAACAACGGGTGGCCATCGCTTCGGTGCTAGCGATGCAACCCAATGTAATGGTGCTGGACGAACCCACATCATTTCTTGACCCCCTTACTGCCAAAAAAATTTTTGAAGTAATCGCAGAGCTTAATAAAAAACTTGGCATCACCGTGATTTTGGTTGAACACCGATTGGATTTAACGGCACAATACGCCGACCACGTGATAATCATGGACGAAGGCAAAGTGGTTTTAGACGGCAACCCACGCGACATTTTCAACTCAGAAAAAGCCCGCCTCATCGGTGTAGGCATACCCAAAGCAACAAGACTCTTCCAAATTCTCAAAGAAGATGGCATAAACATAAAAAAGGTACCCATAAGCTCCACCGAAGCCGCAGAAGCATTACGGAGAATCCTAGAGCATGATTGAAGTAAAAGACGTTTACTTTACGTATCCAAACGGAGTTGAAGCATTAAAAGGCGTGTCCTTGCTGATTCGTGACGGCGAATTCGTGGCAATCATGGGGCAAAACGGTGCAGGAAAAACAACACTCGTAAAGCATTTTAACGGCTTATTAAAACCCACAAAAGGCGAAGTTTTAGTCGACAGCATCAACACAAGAGAAACAAGCGTCGCAAAACTTGCCCGAAACGTCGGATTTGTTTTCCAAAACCCCGATCACCAACTTTTCTGCGAAAGCGTAGAAGAAGAAATCGCCTTCGGCCTTCGCAACTTCGGGTTCGAAGAGACACTCATAAAAAAACGTGTTGATTGGGCGCTTAACCTTCTTGACCTCACGGAATACCGTCAAACTTCGCCTTTTCTATTAAGCGGAGGAGAACGTAAACGTGTTGCCTTAGCATCTGTTCTTGCATGGGACCCGAAAACGGTTGTTTTAGACGAACCAACCATTGGTCAGGATCATCGGCAAAAAGAGAAACTTCGCCAATTTATCGTTCAACTTAATACGCAGGGTAAAACCGTGGTGGTAGTTACACATGATGTTGAATTCGTGGCAGAAAGCAATCCCCGCGTTGTGTTAATGTCGGAAGGAAAAATTGTGGCTGATGGGTTGGCTGAAAAAATTCTCACAGACGAAGCACTTTTAACTAAGGCTTCAATAGTG
>JAWBOF010000040.1:0-9792 GCA_038826685.1 Bathyarchaeia archaeon | reverse complement strand
AGCGTGGGCCGCATTTTCACAATAGACGTTGCGCCGACGCATAGAAGAAAAGGCATCGGAATAAAACTGTTAAAGCGTGCAGAGAAAGAATTCGTCGACTTGGGCGTAAAAGTCTGTTATCTAGAAGTGCGCGCTGACAACGTGGCCGCGAAACAGCTTTACAAAAAAGTTGGTTACAAAGAAATAAGCGTGCTCAAAGACTATTATTTCAAAGGCGGACACGGGATTAGGCTGAAGAAGACACTCTAAGCTTCAAAAGGACCAAAGATACAAGTTCAACTTTTCCTTAAACACGCGTTTCAAATTCGCGTCGGGCGTCTCCACCAGAACAAGCTCGCCCGTGGCATCTATAGGGCATCCTTGTAACAAGTGACCGCCAAACATTACACCTTGCTCGTTCGCTACCGCCATGTGTGCGTGCACCACGAGTTCGCCGTCTTCTTTTTTAGAAATGTTACCAACGCAGCACACTACTTCAAGGGGACCACTTAGAGTGATTGGCTGGTAGTTTCGGTCCTTGTAAAAGCCGAGCACTGCTCTCTTCAAAGTGCCGATAAGAAAGAAGAAGCCGGCACTTATTCTGTTTTGTTCTGCCCGCTGTTTGATTGCGGTGAGGGCGTCTTCGTTTTCGTCCAGTCTAGCGAAAATAGTTCTTCCAACTTTTGACTCTGCTAGGCTCACTTTCCACACCGTTTCACAGTAAACGTTTCTGGGCTAAAAAAGTTGCTGGAAAAATGAAATCGGTCGATGCTTTTGTATACGCTTCGGCTCAAGAGGCTCTGGTGAAACATTATAATCAAAAGTTTACCCTTTATCACCAACATCACCAAAAATTCATCCGGCGTCTTAAATTGTTAACTAAAATAGCGGGTTTAGCCTACACCAATTGCTTTAGACACGTGCATTCATGGCAATAAAACTTAAAATAAGCCTTTTTCGGCAATTTTTTCCAGGGCAAAAACTTGGTGAGATTGCAACTAGTTTGATTCGGATGTGAATTCTGAAGAAAGATTTCGCCTTCATAACTCTTATGCAATCCCTTGCGTAACTCGTGTGCCGATGAAAATTGAACGGCAAACAACTTTTCTTAGAGGAAATATACGAGAAGGTTGGCGACAAAATCAGCCGGCGGGAAATTGAAGAAAAAGTGGATCGGTTCGCGAAAGAAGGCGTCGTCTTCTTGTTTTTAGAACTTATGAGACTGCGCCGAGAAATCGAAAAACTTAGGGACGAGATTGATTCTTTAACGAACGAGGCATACTTGTACGCGAAGCGTTAGCCTTCCATCTTTTTTCTTTTAATCAAATAGTAAAATCCCAAGCACATTACATAAACTCCCAACGCTAGAAACAGGATTAACCCTAAGATGATTTTCCAGAAAATCATGCCTAACGCGCCTACAAGACAAAGCATAATCCCGAGTGCTATTACTTTCAGTGGATTCCAGTCTTTGAACCTCAAATGCCAATCAACTCTTTAACGTCGCCTTTTCTCGAGAAGCCTTCGAATAATAACGTCGTAACTTTCACCCTTCTTGCCCCGTTCCTTCAGAAGCTCCACCGTCTCCTTAGTGACGCGAATGCTGGTGTAAGAATCTTTCTCCTTCTTAGGCTCTATAGGCTCAGTGCTCAACACTACATCACACTGCATACACTTTATACACACAGCATAAAAGCGTAGCGGTAGCACTGATTATGGAGGCCTCATTAAAATATACTGACGAAAATCTCCATACATTACAAAAAACACGTCAAAAAACACAAAAACGCGCAGTGCGCGCAAAATGTGCGAAAATGTGCAAGTTTAGTGAAAAACGCGCACAGGAAAAACGTAGACAAAAAGCCCCTGTGGACAGCCTGATAAAGTAGAAGGGTGTCAGCGTGTAGCGGTTGAAATAAATTTTTGCGTATACAGAAGCATCAACGATAACTCACAATTTTTTCCATATTTTTCCAGACGCAACATTCACGAGTGGGTATTTTTGCAGAAAAAGGCCTAGGTATACAGTTGCAAAGTTGTGTGTTGTGGAATTAAGTTTTAATTAGTCGCATGCTGGAATATGTTTCTGTTGATGTGCCGTGAGCCGAATCAGCACTGCGGACTTGCGTAAGTGGCGTAGACGTGGTTTCTACAGCGAAGGCGCCTTGGTTAAGTTTCTTGAAAAAAACAATTACCACGCAGTGCGGGTACCCGTGAGCAACCCAAGCCTTCACCCACTGCCAGACGTGATTGCCCGAAAAGGTGAGCATGTTTACGCGTTTGAGGTGAAAAACGCGGGATACTACGCCTACTTCCCAAAACAGCAAATGGACAAACTCTTCCGGTTCCTCGACGAACTTATCCCACTGCCAAACCAACAAAAACATCCAATCCTGGCCGCGCATTTGGGCAAACGGTGGGTTTTCAAAGAACTTAGGTGGGAAGACTGGAAAAATGACGCATTGCCTGAACAGGAACGCATACTGAAAAGAGACAAGGGCAATTTCGATGTAGAAGAGGGCGAAAAGAAAACGCGGTTACAAACTCAAGAATTGCCCGGACTAATCTTCGACAAGATGGGCAAATACTGGGACGCCATAACTAACACGCATCCCACAGAAAAAGAAGTCGAATTCCTCCAGAAAAGCCTGCCAAACGACGGTCCTACGCTTGACCTCTGCTGCGGCACGGGGCGTCACGCGATCTTATTAGCGAAGAAAGGTTGGTGCATGATTGGCGCTGATTTATCAAAGACGCTATTGAGAATCGCGAAGGAGAAAATGAGAAGCGAAGGGATTGACTTTCCACTCGTAAGGTGCGAGATGCAGCATTTCCCTTTCAAAGACGAAACTTTCTCTGCAGTGGTCAACATGTTTACGAGTTTTGGATACCTACAATCAGAAAAGGAAGACATAAACAGCCTTAAAGAAATCGCACGGTCCCTAAGAACCCAAGGCGTATTCTTTTTGGACGTTGTTAACCGCGATTATCTGCTTAAGGTTTTTAAATCAAGCGACCTTGCTGATTTTGGCAGTTTTACGATGGAAGAAAAACGCAACCTCGACGAAAGCAAGACAAAAATGACTGGCGAATGGATAATCACGAACAAAGACACGGGCGAAAAATTAGTTCTTAAGCATCGGCTACGACTTTACACTCCACAAAACCTCAACGAAATGCTGAAACAGAGCGGGCTTCGACAAAAAACCTTGTACGGAAGTTATGAAGGCGAAGCCTTGGCGCCTAATTCTCCTAGACTGATTGTTCTCGCTGAAAAAACGTTATAAAAAGCACCAACTAACTTAACTGTTAGGTGCCCATTTTGAGCACAGAAAAGAAATTCACTCTGGAAGAATTAAAAAAATACGACGGGAAAAACGGCAAACCCGCATACATCGCCTACAAGGGCAAGGTTTACGACGTCACCGAAAGTCTGCTTTGGTTAGACGGCGAACACCAAGCACAACACATGGCTGGAAGAGACTTAACCGAAGACATGAACCAAGCACCACACGGAGAAGAACTGCTCGAACGCGTCAAACTCGTTGGCATACTCGTCACGTAAGACCATAAACTGCCTAATGCTTAATTAAACCTAAAACATGTTTGACCAGCACTTTAGCGACATCGACCCCAGAAACACGCCCTAAACCTTGCCAACTGGGCGAACCGTTAACTTCCAACAAGACTGGCCCATTCTTTGTTTCAAGCATATCAACTCCAGCATAAATTAAACCAAGCGCTCTGGTCGCCTTTACCGCCATGTTTGCCAAGTTTTTCGACAATTTCAGTGGCTTTGGTTCATTTCCAAGCGCAATGTTGGTTTTCCAGTGGTTTTTTGATGCAATTCGATACATCGCCGCTATGACTTGGTCGCCGACCACGAAGGCGCGGATATCTCGTTGCTGATTTTCCAAATACTCTTGTACGTAAAGAGGAACACCCAATTCTTCCAACCTTTTGTAAGCGTTAAACGCCAAATCAGAATCATCAAACTTCATGGCGCCAAAACCCAACGCCCCCGAAATGGGTTTGTAAACTGTCTGCTTCAGTTTCTGAGTTTTGCGGTAAGCCCAATGTGCACTCTCGGTAACGTAAGTTTCTGGAATGGGAAGACCATATTTAGCGAGCGTAAAAAGAGTCGAGTACTTGTCGCGAACTATCAGCAGGGGCTCTAAGGGATTAACCACAAAAGTGCCCGTTTCGCTCAAGTGCCGCACGAGTCCAATTCGTCTAATAATTTGCTCGTAAGAACCAGCGTCGAAAGACCGCAAAAAACACACGTCTACATCCTTGACTTCGCGGTAGCCAACCCAAAAACGAGAACTCTCACTGCTTACTGAGGCAGACATGTTCATTATACGCGCAAGATACGTCTCGTGGATTAATTCTTTGCATGCACGGTAAAGTTGCTTGTTGTTATCATCAAAACTTCGCCCAATTATCACTAAAGCCCGCAACGCAACCACAAAACCAACCTTAATCATGGAGAATTTAACCTTTCCGCATTTCGCCATTAGAACTGAAAGCATGCTTATTTATTTGCAACAAAATTATCATATTTTCGTCTCTTTCTACGACAACTCAAAAAATGAAAACCCCAACTTTTTAATACACTTGTCAATATATACGCTAAACTATTTTTTGAAATAGACAATTTACTAGAATTCTGTCAATTTCGCATTCTTGACGTGTATAATTGTTGAAAAACGTGTCAACAAATGAAGGTGTGCCGGTAGTTCATTTATAAAGTTTTGCATTTGCAGCACGGGAACAACTGGAGTGTTGTTGTGGAATTTGAAAGCGCTTGGGATTAGTGAAAGAACCACGGGGATGAGGGTGGCTTGTACCCAGTTGCTTAACCCCAAGGTGTCCACGAAAATTTCCAGTTTGTCTGCCAAGGCTTGGGCTCTTTCCACTTGTGCCTCGACCGTCTTCACAATCGCGGCTTTACTCCAACCGTGTTGCCAATGCTTACAGTCTACACAAACAATTATTGGCTGGTTAAAGGCGAGAAGGTCGATTTCCCAGCGTTTACCGCAGGCTTTGAAATGAAAATTTCTCATCACTCTGTAATGGTTAGTTTCAAAGGCTTCTGCTGCAATGTTTTCGAATTCTTTCCACTTGAGGAATTTGCAAGCGCGTTCAATATCTAAACCCTGCCTTATGGCTTCTACCGCGAGAGGAAGTTTTTGGTTGGGTGCAATTTCGAGAAATTTCCCTTTCAATTGAACGAAACCTTTTGCGTTTAGGGTTCTAAGCAATCCGTCTGTTACAGCAGTTGACGTGCGTGCTTCTTTTGCAATTAGGTTTTTTTGTATTGGCCCGTTTTTTGCCAATTTGAGCACGGCGAGTATTATTTCGTGTTCGAATTGCATCATTATTAGACTCGTATTACTGGTTATTATGGTATGTTTGTGTGCATTAAATTAATATGTTTCACGAGAATTTAGTCTTGGAGATGGCGCATATGCAGAGAGACTACGAGTCAAAAACACAAAAGTCCAAGAGGCTTTATGAAAGAGCAAAGAAAGTTTTCCCAGCAGGAGTTTCCTATTTTATTCGTTATTTTGAGCCGTACCCGTTCTATGTTACTCATGCTAAAGGAAGCAAAATCTTCGACGTCGACGGCAACGCTTACATTGACTTTTGGATGGGACACTACACGCACATTTTGGGGCACAACCCGCTTGCTGTGAGAAGAGCAGTGGAACAGCAGTTGGAACGAGGTATTCACTTGGGAGTTTCTCATGAACTGGAAATTGCTTTGGCTGAGCAAGTTGTGAAGATGGTGCCTTGTGCTGAGCTGGTGCGGTTCGCAAATTCTGGCACCGAGGCGTCCATGTACGCTACTCGGCTTGTTCGGGCGTTTAAGAAAAAAAATAAGATTGTAAAATTCGAAGGATGCTGGCATGGAGGGTATGATTGTCTACAAACGGCTGTTAAGCCTCCGATGGACGTACCAGAAACAAGCGGGGTGCCTACCGAGACGCTAAAAAACACCATAGTCGCACCGTTCAACGACATTCAAACAACAAGAGAAAAAATAAAAAATCACGAAATCGCCGCCTTCATCATCGAACCCGTCTTGGGCGCGGGGGGCGGAATTCCAGCAGATAAAGAATTTCTTAAAGAATTGAAGGAATTGTCTAGTGAAAAGGACGCCTTGCTGGTTTTTGACGAGGTCATAACAGGCTTCAGACTTGCACCAGGCGGCGCTCAACAATTCTTTAACGTCACACCTGATTTGGCGATTTTGGGAAAAATTTTGGGCGGAGGCTTTCCAGTGGGAGCGATTGTTGGTAAACAGGACGTGATGGAAAGGCTCGATGCAACAGTCTACGAGCGTCCGGAACTGTGCTTTCACGGAGGAACCTTCAGCGGAAACCCTATCACCATGTCTGCGGGTTTGGCTATGCTTAAGCGGTTAGAAGACGGCACGATTATCAGTCAACTTAACAAGCGATGCAGAAAGCTTCGCAACCAAATCAAGGAAATTTTCGAAGACAACCACGTAAACGTGCAAGTTACCGGTGAAGGCTCCCTTTTCCAAACTCACTTCACGAACGAAACAATAAAAGACGTACACGCAGTTTCCCGAGCCGACCACCAGAAACTTATGGATTACCACATGCACTTGATGATGAGCGGCGTTTTCTTCCTCCCAGCAAAATTGGGCGCCTTAAGCAAGGCGCATACAGAGGCCGATCTGGAAAAACTATTGACCAAAACAGAGGAATACGCCAAAAGTTTGTAAGCACTAAAGTTATATACGTGAACTGTATTTTTGTCAAAATTCTAGGGGAGCTGGGAGTACCCGGCTGAGAGGACGACTAACGCGTCGTCGACCCTTAGAACCTGATCCAGATAATACTGGCGAAGGGAAAAACGATGAATCAACAAAAATTCGAAACCAAAATTCTCGCAGAAATAATTGTAGTCGTGGCTTTATCTGGCGTGCTGTATTCGCTTAGGCCGTTTTCAATGCCGTTCGGCGGTTCCGTAACCCTTGGCAGCATGGTTCCCGTGATGTGGCTCGCTTTGCGTAGGGGAGTAAAAATCGGAGTTTTCGCTGGGGTAGTTTTCGGTTTGTTGGCACTTCCAATCGACGTGCTGATGCTTCCATACTCACCAATCGCCAACCCGGCGCAGGTTTTTTTGGATTATCCGTTGGCTTTCGCCGCGCTTGGGTTAATTGGCTTCTTTAAAGCGAAAAAAGAGCATCCACGAGATCTTGTTGAAGTTGGAGTTTATGCGTTGCTGTCTTCGCTGAGTTTCATCGGCGCCATCGTACACAACATCGTTTGGTTGGTTCCAGCAATGGTTTTTTTTGCGCTTTCTGTTTGGGGCGTAATCGAGAGAAAAGCTTGGCAAAGCCCTCTTGTCGGCGTTGCGGTTGCGGGGTTGGGCAAATTTTTGGCACATTTTGTTTCAGGAGTGATCTTTTGGTCTGCCTACGCGCCTCCAGAATTGGGACCGTATCTCTATTCCGCTGTGTATAATGGTAGTTTCTTGATTCCAGAGTTCGTTATCAGCGCGTTCTTGGTCTACTTGCTCGTCCAAAGAGGCACAGTTGAAATCACCGTGTAGAGGAAAAGCCATGGGAAAACTGAAAACTGGAATTAAAGGCTTCGACAAGTTAGTCGGCGGCATCGAACAAGGCACACGAAACATCCTGTATGGTCCGCCAGGCACTGGAAAAACCGTTTTTGCTATGCAGTTTTTGTGGCAGGGGCTTCAAGAGGGCGAAACTGTCGCGTTTGATGTTTTTGACAAACCTTTCCCAAGACTTAGATGGTACTTCAAAACCTTTGGCTGGGACATTACGCCTTACGAGAAAAAGAAAAAGTTCATCTCCATCCAAGCGTTTCCGCATTTTCCGCAGTACCCGAAAGACCCGAGTGTTATCTATTTTAGCCTCGACGATTTCGAAGAAATGAGGCGAATAGACAAACTGTTATCAGACGCTCACGTTACACGGTTTGCCGCTGGGGATTTTAGCGAGCAAATGTTTGGTTTGTACGACTTGAAGTATATGCTTCCCGTAGAGCATTGGACCATTAACTGGTCGCATTTTGACAACATCGTAAACATCGACATCATGACTGCGGCGAGCCAGAAGGACTTGGATGTCTCCAAAGCAACCGATTTAGACTTCAACACCGCAAACAACATAATCTACTTCAGAATTAACGAGAAAACTTTCCAACGTGAACTACGCATAGTAAAGATGGAGGGCACGGAGCACCCGTTAGAATGGCTGCCATTTGAGATTACGCGGAAAGGCATTAAACTGTTAGAAGCTAAAGAGTAGTTAACATGGGTAAACTCGCCACAAAAGCGCTAAAAGAAATGCTTCGTTGCATCAAAACTAACAAAAAAATCGTTGTGCCACCCGCAGCCGGCTTTGACTCAGGCGTGCATAAAATAGACGACGATAGACTCATGGTAGTAACCACTGACCCCTGTCTCGGCGTCCCGCAACAGTGGTTCGGCTGGTTTCTCATCCATTACGCGGCTTCTGACTTGGCAGTTTTTGGTGTAAAACCAGAATACGCCGCCGTCAACTTGCTTGGTCCCCCAAAAACAAGTGTGACTGTCTTCAAAAGAATAATGCAACAAGCCTGCAGAACCGCGGATGAATTGGGCGTGAACATAATAACTGGTCACACGGGCACTTACGGAGAACTATCCTCCATCGTCGGCACATGCACAGCGTACGGTTTTGTTCACAAATCCAAGCTCATAACGCCCGCCGGCGCCAAACCAAAAGACCGCATAATATGCGTAAAACCCATAGGCCTAGAAACACTCATAAATTTTGCGCTAATGCACCAAAAAGAAGCCATAAAACTGTTCGGAACCAAAAAAACAACACAATTTAAGTCAAAAATCAAAATGCAAACCTGTGTAAATGAAGCAATTTTGTTATCCAAGGTTGGCGGAGTTCACGCAATGCATGACGCGACAGAAGGAGGATTCGTGGCAGCGTTAAACGAAATTGCCGACGCCTCGAACCTTGGGTTCCCAATAGACTTTGCTCGATTGCCAATTACGAAAGAACTACAGACGCTGGCGCGGCATTTTGGGCTTTCACAAAAACAACTAATGTCTGCTTCGTCTACTGGAACGTTACTTGCCGCTGTTTCACCAGAAAAAGAAGACCAAATACACGAGGCCCTCGCCCAACAGAAAACGCTGGCTAAAACTATCGGGTCCTTCACAAAAAACAAGGCAAGAAAGATAAAATATAATGGAAAAACGGAAAAGTTTCCTTCACAGCCTGACGATCCCTACAGCGAAATAATGAGCATCCAACCGTCTTAAAGGAAGAGCTCTTTTTCTTTCGGCCTTATCAAATCAGTCGCCCGCGCAGTTTCAGATTTTGGATACGAATAACCTCGAATAACCGCTACTGGTATGGCTTCGTTTGCTTGACCGATGACTAATTCGGCTGCCGAGGCAAGTTCATCCGCGATAGCGGTGCGTTTTATGCGCAGAGTGTACCCGTACAAGTCTTTTTCGCCGCGGCGGTCGCGGATGGGATTAAGCCCAGAGACGCCTACGGCAACGTTTATCTCGCCGTCGCGCAAAGGTCGACCATGCGTGTCGGAAACAATCACCGCCACATCTTTACCTGTGAGCTTTTTGATTTGTTGTCGTATCCATGCGGCTGATTTATCTGGATTTTCAGGTAACAATGCCACGTTTCTTTCGCCTGGTACGTTTGATCGGTCGACGCCGCTGTTGGCGCAGAAGAAGCCGTGCTTGGTTTCGGTAATTAGACTGTTGTTTCCCATGCGCACTATGCTT
>JAWBOF010000039.1:0-9876 GCA_038826685.1 Bathyarchaeia archaeon | reverse complement strand
GATCCTTGCAAAAAACCCACATGTATTCACCATGTCTAAGGCACGAGTCTTTAGCATAGACTGAACGAGAAATATAATCATTTCCAACCGAGACTCGAAAACCACGTCAGCCAACTGCTTTGTGTTGGCTACACGTTTGAAGCTCTGTAGCGTCACATAAAAATGATCTTCCATGAGATGTGCCGTGTTTTTTCGAAGTAGAAAAACCTTGTGGAGAGAGAATAAACCTATGCTAACGCGAGTCCTTTTCTGAATGCTTCGATGTTTACTTCTTTCACTTTTTCTGGGAAACTTTCTGCGATGGCTTTTTCTAAGGCGCCTATGGAAACGATGCTGGAGATTTTTGTCATTGCGCCCAGCATGACCATGTTTGCGTAGAGTTTTGATTTGAATTCGTTTTCGGCTGTTTTGGTTGCTGCTACGCGGAAGGTCTTTGCTTTTAGTCCGCTGGGGATTTTTTCTAGTAAGCCCTCGTCCACGATGAGTATGCTGTCGTCTTTTAAGTCCTTCACATACATGTCCAAGGATTTTTGGCTCATGGCAACCAGCACGTCGCAACGTCTAATCATTGGGAAACCAACCTTAGCGTCTGAAATAATTACCTCGCTCTTAGCAGCGCTTCCTCTAGCCTCAGCACCGTAACTTTGCGTCTGCACCACGTTTAACCCGTCAAAAACCGCGGCTTTCCCGAGAATCTGCCCTGCCAGAACCACGCCTTGTCCGCCTAAACCGCAAATTCTGATTTCCACGTGCTTGGTCATTTTTTCTGAGCCTCCTTCAACATGGCGTACACTGTTTCTGTAAGGCTTGGAGCCTCTTTTTTCGCAAACTCGCCCACCACGATCTTGTTCTGCAATTCTTCTTCGCTTAGTTTGTTTGCCTCCTCGACCATTACAGAATTTGCCTTAAACCACTGTACCATCTCGCCAGCGTCTTTAAACCCTACTCGGCGCCCAAAAGCGGTTGGACACTGGCTGATTACTTCGATGAAGGCAAACCCCTTCGTGCTAACCGCGGTTTTGAAAGATTCCTTAAGCTGCGAAACATGCGTTGTGGTCCAGCGGGCAACATAACACGCACCAGCAGATACTATGAGTTTTGACGCGTCCAAAGCTCGTTCAAAATTCCCGTAAGGCGTCGTGGTCGTGGGGGTTTTAAACGGTGTAGTCGGCGCCACTTGTCCTCCTGTCATGCCGTAAATCATGTTGTTCACCATCACAACCGTAATGTCAACGTTCCGTCTGGCAGCGTGAATTAGGTGGCTTAACCCGATGCCGACAATGTCTCCGTCGCCGCCGAAAACAACCACGTTCAGATCAGGCCGCATCAACTTCACTCCCGTCGCAACTGGTATGCTTCTTCCATGCGTAACATGTATAGTGTCCGCCTTAAAGTGGGGCGAGGGAATCCAAGAGGAACAGCCGATGCCGCTGCAGAATACAAACCTTCGTAGGTCTTTATGCCCCATTTCGTGAACGGCTCTAAGAAAAGTGTTCATTACAGTAAACGCGCCGCACCCTGCACAAAACGGTGGCTGAATGTCCCGCAAATAAGTTCTAAGCGAAAACTCTCCACTCATTCTATGCACCCTCCCTGGTTAGAACAGCAAGAATCTCTTCAGGAGTTATCATTTCTCCCCCTCCAATCTTGTTCAAGGGCACAACCTTCGCGGCGCCCTCAGCAACGCGGCTAACTTCGAAGAAAATTTGTCGCAAGTTCATTTCTGGGACTATAATTGTTTTTGCTGTTTGGGCTAATGCTTTCACTTGTTTTTCTGGGAAGGGCCAGAGCGTTTTCAATCGGATAAACCCGGTTTTTACGCCTTTTTCGTTTGCATGTTCTACGGCTTCGTAGACCGCCCTCGAGGTGCATCCGAAGGAAACTATGCCGACTTTGCAGTTTTCCGTGTTGTAGGCTTCAACCTCCACGATATCGTCAGCGTTGTTCAAGATTTTCCCGACAAGTCTCTCCACAAGTTTTCTATGCCCAACCGGATCAGCAGTAACGCGTATCCCGTACTCGTCGTGCGTAGAGCCCGTAACCGTAACATTAAAGCCCTCGCCAACCGACGGCATAGGTGGGACCTCCTTGCCCCCGAAGAACATGTTTTCGCCGATGGTTGGTTTTTTTCGGTTGACGATCTCTATCCTGTCTTTGGGCGGGATGGCTATGCTTTCTCGCATGTGAGCGATAATTTCGTCACCGAGCAAGATAACCGGCGTGCGGTATTTTTCAGCTAAATTAAACGCTCTAATAGTTAGGTCAAACATTTCTTGCACCGAGTTAGGCGCGAGCGTTATAGACGCATAATCGCCATGCGTACCCCACCGCGCCTGCATCACGTCGCCTTGACCACATTTTGTGGCTTGTCCCGTGCTCGGACCGGCACGTTGCATGTCGGCAATTACGATGGGTGTTTCCGTCATGAAAGCCAGGCCGATGTTTTCTTGCATGAGGCTAAAGCCTGGACCAGAAGTTGCAGTCATGACTTTAGCACCTGTCCAAGACGCGCCTATTATCGCCGCGATGGAGGCAAGCTCGTCTTCCATCTGAATGGCTATTCCGCCAACTTTGGGCAATTCTTTAGCCAAGTGCTCGGCAATTTCGCTTGCGGGCGTGATTGGGTAACCAGCGAAAAACCGTAGTCCTGCGGTGATTGCCGCTTCGGCTACTGCTTGGCTGCCTTGCATGAAGTAAACGCCTTGGGTTAGCATGGGTTCAAGTGTGCCAAGCGGTTGATATATAACTTACGTGGAATTTGTTGCGATAGAAAAATTGAAAGGCTAAGTTGCGAACAAGAACAGTGAGAGAAAGGAAAGATGTTGCGAAGCAAACTTGCGGTTCTGTGCTTGGTTGCGTTTTCATTCATCGCCCTTTTTGTGTATAGTTATTTCTTTCCTTCTCCAGGGTTCTATTATGTCGTTTCAACGCTTGTTTTTGTTTCACTTTTCTTTGCAGTGTATCTCGTTGCTTACTTGTCAAGCGGAATATCAGCAGAGTTCAACAAATGGGTAGAAACAGTTGACGCCATGACTCCATGGTTTAATCGAATGTTTGACGCATGGCTTTTCGTTAAAGACAGAAAACGATGGGCGAAAAGGGCGACTGTAGCCTATCTTTTTATATCTTTCTGGTTCGGGGTTGCCGTGCTGTTTTTGCTGTTTCGGGGCTACCCTGGACTTTCTGTGTGGATTGAGAGTTGCCTCATAGGATGGACCCTAACCGCTCTGTCAGCCCTTGCTTGGTACCAGCGATACTCATGAAAAAACATTACTTCAATAAAGTTCCATCGGAAACATTCGGGTTCTCGTATATCTCTGGCTAATATGTTGACGAGGTTTTAGTGATTGTGAATTGGTGAGACGATTTTGATGTTTTATTTCTTGAAAGGGTCTGGAACGTATACGGCTTTCTTTGTAATTTCGACTGAGCAGGTTCCGGTTTTCTTGCACCATTCTTCGCATTTTTGAGCCGTTTCTCTGTCCAAATAGCCTAACTCGCATACGCTGCAAAGGTACAGAGTTTGACTGTCTATTTTCTTTTCTTTCACCATGTTAATCGCCTTTCCGAAACGTTACAGTAATTCTTGCTACTTGTTGATTATGGTTACTGTTTGTTTGAGGTTCATGAAGTCGCCTAGTTCCTTGACGATTTGTTCCAGTTCAGTAAATGTTTCTTTGTCCAGTTTCCTAAACGGTGCGAGGGTGACGGTTAGTTTTGTTTTGGTCTTCTTGTGCGCCCATGTTCCCGCTATGCGGCCATTGACTAGTATGGTGGCGGCTATGTCACCGACGACGGGGCGGAAAACCCGTTGCCGGAACTCTTCGTCGATTATTCTCGTTCTGTCCTTGTGTCCCAGAAGGTAGGAGTCGAATTTGGGCAAAAGCCGCGGCTCCGCTTCTTCTTGCAAGTCAATTTTTTCAAGCGTTTTTGCGTCTTCTTTCAGCAACCAAAACGATTTCCGAGAATTTTCGACGCGGACCTCTTTCAAGCGGTTCAAGTTGGCTTCGATTATCTTGTTGGCTTCGCTCGTTAGCAGACCGCTCCAGCAAGCGAAATCTTCAGCCGAGGCTGGTCCATAACAGTGCAAGTATTTTAGCAGAAGTTTTGTTCTGGCTTGTTCTTCGTCGATTTCCTCGAGGTTTACGTGTGGCAACCACTTGTCCAGCCTTGCGAAGCATGATTCTTTGCCGTACGGTTCAGCGAAAACCGTCAAGCCGTAATAGTTGGTTACTTTTAGTATGCCTCCCCAAGCAGAGAAAACTCTCACGTCAAAATTGCCCTTATCCTTCAGCATAAAACGAACCTTCTTGTCGAGTTCTTTTCTGCGAAGCGGCTTCTCAGATAAAGCCTCCAGAATCTTGGGAAGTAACATTTTCTCTAAAGGTGGCCATTCGGGCGTTTGCATAAATCGTCCATGATGCTCGAACCACATTCTCTTCAAAGCGTTAACGTAAACGGGCAAATCCTCAGAAGGCAAAACGTGAATAGTTCCCCGCATGCACCAAATTTTCACCAAACTCTTTTCAACGTAAAGCCCGGCATCAAGCATTTTTGGCTCGAAATCTTCCACCCTGTTCCAGAGCGAAAGGTAAGGCGTCAACGGTAACTGCGAATGCAAACCACAAAGCGCGCTTATAACATCTACAACATTGCGTTTTTTTGCTTTATGCAACAAGAAATGATTCTGCAAGTAGAACCTTGTCATTTTTTGGAGCGATATTGTTCCCGCGTCTTCTTCGTCCATATGCACTGTTCAGTTTGCTCCTTTTTCCATAGTCACTGTGATTCTTTAATCATCCCAAGACTGCTATAAAGCTTGCATCTCCACCGCACAATGGATGTGAAATACTGAAAACCAATGCGAAACGCATAAATTAGAATTGTTCTTTCTGTAGTTTTCGGTCGGGCGGTAGCTCAGCCTGGTAGAGCTTCCGAGTCCGCTAGTGCCTATCTAGCAGACGGAGACGCTGTAGACGCCCACCAAACATGAGGTGGGCGCCACTTTCAGCCTATCAGGCGTACAATACGCAGAAACCGGAGTGTCGCAGGCTCAAATCCTGCCCGCCCGACCACTTTTGCGGGGGATTTTTATGAAAGGTGTTGATAGAAATGTTTGTGAAGGCTTCTGTGGAAATGCGCATAGAAAACGTGACGGAGACAGGTTTGCTGAGGGTTTGTAGACGATTCTTAGCCCAAGACCCTGTTGCGAACGTTCTTGTGCTTGGTGACCTTTACGCGCCTCTATTAGGCGTAAGTGATGTTTATGCTGCGTTTCAGAACAGCCGATTGGTAGGTGTGTGCGCAGTTTTCTGCGGATACTCCAAACCCAGCATAGTTTTCGGTGCAGAAACACCAGAAGCCAAACATGCCCTTATCGAAACCGCGGTAAACCGAGACTCGAACGAGTTCATTTCGCTTTGCTCACCCAACGACGCGCGCTTGTTTGAAGAATGTTCCATCATCTTGCATCAACATTCTGAGCAGCAGATGGTTGCGGACCCGCCGAAACAAATCAAATGCGAGGGCGCCAAGGTCGAGAAGGTTGACGAGAACGAACTAGAAGCGCTGGACAAGTTTTACCGTCAACATCACGCAGAAGCGTGGATTCCCATGCAGCTCAAGGTTGGACTATACTATTGGGTAAGACAAGACGGCAAAATTGTCAGCGCCGCCGGCGTTCACGTGGTCACACCTCACGTCGCCCAGCTTGGCAACATAGTCACGGACGAGGCTTACCGAAACCGAGGCTACGCCACCGCGTGTACGAGTGTGTTAGCGGCGGATTTGGCTTCCAAAGGGCGAATCATCAGTTTATTTGTTAAAACCAACAATCACTCTGCTATCCGTATGTATAAAAAACTGGGGTTCCGTAAGGTTCGAGAAGTGGAATTTCTGGTTTTGAAAAAGAAAAATGCGTGAATGTTTTTTAGCGAGCCCTTGCTCGTACTCTTGGCTCGAGTAGCGTCCATAGCCATTCTACGAATTCTCTAAGATTTTTTGTTTGTATGTAGATGTCACCGGGTCCCGTGATTTGCGTGACCAGCCCTTCTCCGCCGAGTATAGTTTCTTTCAAGCCTCCGAATTTTGTGACCTTGTAGCTGCATGTGTCGCTGAAGGCTACCAAGTGAAAGTTGTCTACTATCATGGTTTGTCCTGGTGCAAGCGTGTGTTTGTCTATTGCGCCGAAGGTGTTGATGAAGAGGGTTCCTTCGCCTTTGACTCTTAGCATGAACAAGCCTTGACCGAAGAGGCCTTTGGTGAAGCCTTCCCATTTCACGTCCAAATCCACGTTTTCTGTCGAGGCGATGTAAGCGGCTTTCTGGATTACGTAGCCTTGGTTGGGTTTGACTTGTAATGTTTCGATGTCGCCGACAGGTGCAGAAACAAACGCGACTTCGCCGGGGCTTCCTGAGGCAGCGTACTCGTTTACCCAAAAAGATTGGCGCCCCAAAAACGAGAGCCCCAAGCTGCTGAGGATGCTTTGTTCTCTTTTTCTGGTATGCACGTCTATGGCTGGGCTCATGTACGTCATGGCGCCGGATTCGGCGACTATTTTTTCGCCCTGCTCCAAATTCACAACGAGCATCGAGTAGGATGGTTTGTATTTTATTTCATATTTCATTTTTGAAAACCTATGTATTATAATGCGTCGTGGTTTTTAGTTGTTACGCAAAAAAGGTTATTTTGATCTTCGGATACTGCATCTAAATCGGGATAAAGGTTGAGTTTTCCTGTTAATGAGATTTTAGGAATCGCCGCTCTAATCATAATCGGCATCATCATAATATTCATAATTCGCCTGCTCTTGATACTAATCCCCGCAGCCATAGTAGCTGTTGTAGTTTGGTTTATTACGGGAAGCCTCTGGTGGGCAGGTGTGGCATTTTTGGCTATTGTTGCCTTGTCGATACTGAAAAAACTTTAACAAACAAACGTCCCAAACGCGGGGAAAATGCTTAATAGCGCTAACCAGTTTTCTATGAAAGACGATTCTGGGCGGGTAGATCAGCCTGGTATGATCGCCACGTTGGCATCGTGGAGGCCGCGGGTCCAAATCCCGCCCCGTCCACCACCCTACTTTCTACGTTAGAATAAGCCGAACTGCCAATCCTCAGCCATATTTGACGTCTAATAGAAGAGTCTAATCTACTGCTGCGTGCACGCACTCTTAGAGAAAACAAAGCCTGTCTACATTGTGCTATGCAGAAACGATACTAGACTAGGAGGCGTGCGTTTCCTAAGCCTAAAAAGTGACCAAGAAGACCTGAGCATATTCGGGACATATAGTGAACGAGGTCTAAAGACGCGCCGAGCACACAAAACCAGAAAAAAGCTGCAATTAACTAATCAAGTTTTGCCCACTGATAAACCTCAAGGATTGCTCCCGCAGCGAGACACAAAATAGCACCGATAATCAACAACAACCCAGGAATGAGCTGTTGAACCATCAACATAGGCATCGCCAACCCCAATATAAGAAAAACAAAACCAATACCCATACAAATCCCATCCACAAGCGCCGAAAACCTGTGCTTCTTGATAAACTCCACTATTTTAGCATCCGGATCCGCTGGCGAATTAATTGCTTGAGTAATTAGTTCAGCATCCGCGAACGTTTCTTGCTCCAAATTCCATCACCAATTCACAACAATAATTTCACCAAATATATGTGATTTGCTAACTGAAAATATAGATTTCGAATTTCACGATTTTTCGATAAAGATATAAACTTCGCAAATCTTAAAACCCCTCTCAACCCGAAGGCACAATTTATGAATCTGACCGAAAAAATAGAACAACTAAAAAAAGAAAAAAAAGCCGTAATCCTAGCCCACAATTACCAGAGACCCGAAATCCAAGACATAGCCGACTACACAGGCGACAGCATCGAGCTAAGCCGACAAGCAGCAGAAGAAAAAGACGCAAAAATCCTCGTATTTTCCGCAGTAGATTTCATGGCCGAATCCGCCGCCATCCTAAACCCCGAAAAAACAGTACTCTTGCCTAGCAGCGGCGCCAGATGTCCAATGGCACAAATGCTTCCATTGACGCAGGTCAAGATGTGGAAGAAAAAATACCCAAAAATTCCTCTCGTGCTCTACGTCAACACACTCGCCGAAGCCAAAACAGAATGCGAAGTATGCTGTACATCCGCCAACGCAGTGGAAGTCATAAAAGCCATCGACGCAGACACTCTCCTCTTCGGACCCGACACCAACCTAGCATGGTACGTCCAACAAAAAACTGGAAAAAAAATAATTCCCATCCCTCCCGGCGGATTCTGCCCAACACATTTACTTTTCATGAAAGAGGACGCACTTTTGCGTAAACAAGAACACTCGAACGCCGTAGTAATGGCGCATCCAGAATGCAGCCCAGACGTACAAGAAATCGCAGACTTCATCGGAAGCACTTCACAAATGTGCAAATACGCCAAAAGCTCCTCTTCACAAAAGTTTATCGTCGCTACTGAAACAGGATTGCTACATCGTCTGAAAAAAGAAAACCCAACCAAGGAATTCTACTCAGCCTACGAGGGCGGTGTTTGTCCAAACATGAAACTAAACACGCTTGAAAGAATCTACCTCGCCCTAAAAACCGAACAAACACGAATAACCGTACCCGTGGCCGTGGCAAAAAAAGCTAAAGATGCCTTAGAAAAAATGTATAAACTCACTTCTTAAACAGATTACAAGGAAAAACCTTGAGCAACACTGCGAAAACAATTCATATCAAAACATGGGATGAATTCTTACGTCTAGCCACTAATCTAAAACCCACAAGCATCGCGTATACCATCCAAAGAGCCCCTCTCTGCAAACCACCCATAGGTTTAAGGCTCATTTTTGCATCAAAAAACACACAATACGTTTTCTTGGACTTTGCAAAAGGCAACGCACTAAAACGCACAAAAATCCCAGTCCAGACAAACAAAGCAGGCGAAGCCTTCATAGCCGAAGAAACGATCAGAAACTTTCTCCATGTCCAGCTTAAAAGAAAAGACCTAAACGTTTACTCATTAGAAGTTTTAGGCTATTAACCAAAAACGACGGCACAGAAAACATCGACAGAATTTTTTCGAGAATCAACAAAACTTTTTATCACGCGTAACACTTTTTTCTTAATAACGAGACCATAAATGCACGATTTGGAAATCGCAAAACACAAATTACAAAAGAAAGACCTTAACTTGGTTATTGTGAAGAAGGGCGCGACTATTTTTGAAACAAAATCGCCCGGCATAAGCGGGCTTCTGGAAGCAATTGAAAAATTTGATAAAGAGAACTTAAGCGGCTCTTTTGTTGCTGACAAGGTTGTTGGTCGCGCAGCAGCATTGCTTTGTGTGTATTGTGAAGTGAGCGCTGTTTATGCGGTGGTTTTTAGCCGAGGCGGAAAAGACGTGTTGGAAAATAATCGTGTGGCTTTTGAGTTTGAAGACCTCGTGCCCAATGTTTTAAACAGGCAAAAAACCGATGTTTGCCCTTTTGAAAAGGTAGTAGCAAACATATCCAACCCGAAAGAGGCTTATGAAAAACTCAAATCTTGCATCAATAAAAACACACAAACAGAAAAAACCCATCATTCTCTCAAGGAAGACACCAACCCCAACCGACCGAAAACACAGCATACCAATACCAACATCAATGCCTGAAAGCTTTCATTCAAAACAAGAAACAAACTCCCAACAAACGAGAAAAGATTACAAGGAATGCAAAAGTCAAAATCAGATTGAAATGACATACAACTATTTCTTTTGAAAGCATTTTTCCTTGGTTGTTTGTTCGGGCAACATTTTTTTGTGAAATCCTTCTCTGAGCGCTGACCGCACGATATCCCGGATGCATTGACCTCGGCTGGAGTAGATGCCCGCGT
>JAWBOF010000038.1:0-10100 GCA_038826685.1 Bathyarchaeia archaeon | reverse complement strand
CAGTAAACGTTTTCCCATCGGTAGTGACAACTTGGACGAGTTTATCAACTAACGCGCCTATTTCGCCGAAAAACTTCCTTTCAGCCACTGACAACTCAATGCTTCACCTCAATCTTGTCCTTTATGATAAAGCCACTGGTTATTAACAGTTTAGCGTTTTTTGTCATATTTTGTGTTCTTCCATTTCTTGTTGGCGAGTTTCTTGCTTCAGACTGACGTGGGTGTTTGGAGGCACATCGCGGTTGACGACGACGCCGGCGCCTACCCAACTGTTGTTGCCGACTTTCACTCCTGGCATTAGAGCCGCGTTTATGCCGGTCTTGACCCCGTCGCCAAGAATCACGCCTAATTTTGTCCGGCCAGAATCCGCAACCTCCTCCTTCACCAGCATCTTCACGGGTTTTGCATCAAATCGATAATTTGCTATTAAGGTGCCCGCGCCCAAGTTGCAGCCTTCACCTATGACGCTGTCGCCCACGTACGAGAGATGCCCAATTTTGGTTTCATCCATCACAATGCTATTTTTTACCTCGCAAGCATTGCCAATGTGCACGTGTTTTCCGATGTGGGTGAAGGGGCGAATGTAACAATTTGGGCCGATGTCGCTGTTTTGTCCGATGAAAACTGGACCTTCGATGTATGCGCCCGAGCGTATTCGCGCGCCTTCTTCCACCCTAACCAAGCCTATAAGATGCGCACCGTCCTCGATTACGCCATCAACCCTGGACTGAACCCTCGACAAAGCCCAAGTGTTCGCCTCGAGTAGATCCCACGGGCGACCAATGTCAAACCAGTCTTTGGCTAGAATTTTTACGGCGAAGATTTGGCGTTTTTCTTGGATTAGAAGTTTGAACGTGTCGGTTATTTCCAGTTCGCCCCGCGGCGAGAGTGGCGTTTGCTTAATTGTTTCGAAAATTTCTGGCGTGAACACGTACATGCCCGCGTTAGCAAGATTTGTGGGTGCTTCGTTGGGCTTTGGTTTTTCTATGATGTCGGCGACGAGGTTGTCTTCGAGCTTAACTATCCCGTAATATTCAGGATGGTCAACTTGCACCACGGCAATACTGACCAAGGGTTTCTTTTCCAAATGCGTTTCTATTAGGATTTTCAGATGGTTGGGCGTGGTAAGAAGGTCGCCGTAGACTAGAAGAAAGTCTTCATTCACGTAAGGTTCTGCAGTTTTTATAGCATCCGCGGTGCCTTTCATTTCTGCTTGACGTACGCATTTCACACTAAGCCCGTATCTTGAACCATCGTCAAGATGCTTCTCGATTTGTTCTGCAAGATAATGGACTACAACCACCACTTCGGTTATTCCAGCAGCCTTCACTGTCTCCAGCACATGGTCGATTACTGGTTTTCCACCTACAGAAATTAAATGTTTAGGACGCGTCAAAGTAAGCGGACGCAACCGAGTTCCTTCGCCAGCAGCAAGAACCACGGCTTTCATTCAATCAACCTCCCGGATTATTTTGTGCACAAGGTTTATGCATTTTTCCATAGTTCGGTCCGCTTCTTGATTGGTTTCGGCTTCCACGTTCAAGCGGATTAAAGGTTCAGTGCCGGAAGCACGTATTAAAGCCCAGCTTTTTGGCAGGGTTAAGCGGACGCCGTCGATATTAGTTATTTCTAAAGTTTTTGGAAAGATCGAAGGTAAAACCTCAACGGTTTTCTGCATGACTCTCATCTTCGCCTTGTTTGGGCATTCTATACTCGTTTTCCGCATAGGAAACGATTGAGCCTCCGCGATAAACTCAGACAACGTTTTGTTTATGCGTTCCAAGGCTTCGAGAAGCAACGCAGAAGACAACACGCCGTCGGGGCAGTAATGAAATTGTGGATGAATCCATGCGCCGCAGGGTTCGCCGCCGAAAATGGCTCTGTGCCTTCTTATCTCTTCAGCGACGGCTACATCGCCAACCTTTGTCCTTATCACTTTCCCGCCTTTTTGTTGCACTGCTTTTTCCACGCACATTGAGGCTTCAACCGTGGTGACGACCATGTCGCCTTTACGTTTAATTAAATATGCAGCGTACGCGGCGAGAATTTGGTCAAGCGGCGCGAATTTGCCTTTCTCGGTAACAGCGGTCATTCTGTCTCCGTCTCCGTCGTAGGCAAACCCGACGTCGGCATCAAACTGCTTCACCAATTCACACAAGACGCTGAGCGACTTCTCGTTCGGTTCAGGACTTCTGCCCGGAAAATGGCCGTCTGGCTGGGCGTTTATTGTGGTAACCTTGCAACCCAGTTCTCGAAAGACTTTCGGTGCAATGTGGCATGTTGCGCCGTTTCCGGGGTCAAGTATGACTCGCCATGGCTTTCGCAGGGCTAGGCTTCTTGTAACCGTGTTAATGTAGTCTTGTGTAACTTCAGCCGCGTCGAGCCTCCCTATTCTCTTGTAAGTTTGCCGGGTAAAGCGTTGTTTTCTGATCAGGTGCTCTATTTTTTTCTGTTTTTTCTCGTCGTACGCCATGGTGTTTTTATGGAAAAGTTTGATACCATTATATTGCGGAGGGTTGTGCGACGCGGTTATCATCACACCCGCGTCTGCTTTAAGCTGCCGTGTTGCATGGGCAAGAATTGGTGTTGGAATTAACCCCAGCTTTACCGCGTGAGCGCCTCCAGCAAGCAAACCCGCGATCACCGCGTTTTCTATAGTAGTTGCTGAGGTGCGAGTATCGTGGGCTATTGGGATTTTCCCTGCTTTAGTGGCGGTAGCGATGGCAAGCCCGGTTTGGAGTGCAAGTTGAAGCGTGATTTCTTGGTTTACTATGCCTCGTATGCCCGAAGAGCCGAAAAGCTTCGCTTCCAACTTTGTCTTCGCCAAAACTCATAATACAGCGCAGATGGGTTTAATGGTTTTTGTCGTCTTTCTTGATTTCTGCAAATATGCAAGAGTTGTTTGGAAATGTGCAATGCATTTTTGAGTGGTATAGGCACTTCTTTCTGCCCAACGAATGTTTCCAGCTTTTAGGCGTTACGTTTGATTCATTTGTAGGAAACGTGTTCGCTTTATTGTCTATTTTACCTTTTTGTAATTTTTTGTTACGTTTTCTATTTTGCCATTCTCAAAAGCATAAATTTGGGTCAATTTTTTTTCCCAGTCTCTTTCATACATCAGCGGGTCGTCTATCCGTTTTTCCGACGGATCAACATGAACCCATCTACGTTCTTTATTATCCCACACTTCTGTCCAAACGTGGTCTGTCATGTCTAAGACGAGTCGGGCTCGGTAACCGTGCGCCAAGCAAAGAGCGGTGAACAGTGTGGCGAATTCTCCGCATCTGCCCTTCCCATACGATATTATTTCAAGCGGGTCATAATGCCTTAGCATATCGCCCTTTTCCCACTTTATTTTTTCATGCAGCCAAATCAGCAATTCGTTAAGAGAGTATTTTCTGGCGAAAAGTTTTCTCAATTCAAGAATTAGAGCGGGGTCTGCGAGTTTTTTGCTGATTCTTCGGTATTTTTCAACTGCGTCGTATTCTGAAAGCGACATGATCCATACTCGTTTAGAGAAAGCTACTCGACTTTTGGAAAACACTTGTGAAGCAGAAATCTATATTACACCCATGTCTCTTGCGCATGGTCAGATTTCTCGGATCTCGCACCGCAGTTTTTTTATGATTTCTTCGGCTTTTGTTGGGTCAACTTTCAGCGTGTAAAGTTGGCTTGTGGTTCGCAGTTTGAGCTTCACGGTTTTGGGCAGTCGTTTTATGTTGCAGTAGGCGGCGCGTTCGCTTATTTCGACAAACTTGTCGGCGTCAGTAATCTCTTGTGGCACGGTTTATCATCATCCTCCACATATTCGCATAGACAATACTGCGTCCTATATTTTTGTCTTTTGCGTGCAAGCTTTAGACAATCGTGGATAGCCAGTGTGCGAAAATAAAAGCTACCACATAGCCAAAAAAGAACCAGCCTACCGCGACCAAAACTCCGACGGCTTGCTCCATCTTGCTCAATGTCCTTCACAACATCAACTATGACTGGGACTTTTCAAAATGCTTATGAAGACTGAATCTGGTTTGCTGATGCTTAGTCTATCTCTGCAGTTGCCGTTCAAGACGGGCAAGTTTTCGTTTCTTTTTCTTTTCCAACCGTTCTTTCTTCGTCAACGGCTTGGGGCGTTCTTTTCTCGCCTCGCCTCTAATGGCACTCATAACTTCACTCCTCTAAACTCCAACTATAACGCAACATTGCTTATTTCATTTTTCCAACAATCAACGAAGGTGGGCCGGGCAGGATTCGAACCCGCGACCTTCGCCGCGTGAGGGCGACGTCCTAACCAACTAGACTACCGGCCCTATATCAAAGCATAGAAAATGGCGTTTTACATTTTAATGTCTTTCTTTTTTGCCCAAAAACATTTTTTAACCTAAATGCACACATACGCGGTCCAACGAACCTGCGAACTGAAACCACACGCTGTAATGGCGATGCATAATAAATATAATGGATGCCGCGATTCTCGCGTTAAATTGGATAAGAAGGATTCCGCCTTAAGCCTATTCCTAATTTTTATTGGCTTTTAGTAATCTAGTGAGATGTCTGATTTTTCTTTCGTCAACTACAAGCCACACCAAAGCAGCGAACACGCATATACCTAACAAAGCAGCGTATATGTAAAAGATTTTCAAAGATGCCGCCAACGTTGGGTCAAGTTGCGCCCAATTAGACCGTTCGACGATATAATAAACCGCGGCGATGCCGATGAATAGAATCGATGGAAAAAGAAACAAAACAAAAACCCTAAAAGACCAACCATCTTCTGCATCAACTGTTCCCAAGCTTTTTCGCCTGACACTACATAACCCTAAACAAATTTAAACATTAACTATGCATGGTGCTCCGAAAACTTAAAAACAACCTTGAACGTCATCATGTGCATGCGCCGAGGTAGCTCAGCCTGGGAGAGCACCCGGCTGAAGACCGGGTTGTCGCCGGTTCAAACCCGGCCCTCGGCACCGTTATTTTAGGAGTTGTTGCATTAGTATTCTGTCGGTGTATGTGCCGTCGAGGAATTTTACGTCGCGGGACAGTTTGCCGCATTCTTTGTATCCGCATTTCTTGTAAACTTGGAAAGCCCGCTTGTTCGTAGCGTAAACGAAAAGCTGCAGAATCTCAAACTTACGTTTCTTGGCAACTTCGACAAAAGTTTTCGTTAACGCTGTCCCTAAGCCCACGTTTCGGTAGCCATCACGAATGAAGATGCCAAACTCTGCCACGTGCGACCGCTTATCAGTGAAAGGATGGATGCTCGCACCGCCCACGATTTTGCCGTCGACTCTGGCGCTCGTTCTCATCTGTTTTATGGGGCTGTCAGACTGTATGGTCCGAATTGGTTGCCCATTGATGTGACGACCATGAAGTTGTATTGTATTCCACGTGTGAAGTTTCCTGCACTTGTGATGGTAAAAGTCATCGAACTGCCCTTCGTCAAAGCTTGTGGCGGAGCGGGATTTGCTGTTGCAGCATCACCGTCGACACGCCATTCGACGATAGACAAATCTGCAAGACCTGCGTTTCTGATTGTTATGGTAATGCTTGGTACCGTTGCTGTTCCTGGCGTTGCCCACGCATAGCCAGTGCATGCAATTTGTTCTGGTGCTATAGGTGCGAAGACTAGTTGCCTGTTCCACGAATCCCAGAGGTAGAAGCAAAAACCTAATGTCGCTAGTGCTACAATAACAATGAAGTATATAGCTAGAAGTTTCTTCCTTTCAGGAGGGCGAAGATGCTTCTCGAGCGAATTCCAATCTTCTGAATCCTCTTGGTTAGAGGTAGCAGGTGCTTTTCCCATTTTGGTTCACGTATCTTCTTGTTGAGTGTGCACAAGAACGTAAGACGCAGCTTGTCATTTAAATCTTACGAATTACGACATCTCTTTAGAACATTGCTTCATACACGCTCTTTAACTGCACAACGAGTTTGCCAAGGAAGCCAGTCAAGGCTTAGACCCTCTTTTGGTGCAAAAAAGAGCAAGGGACAACTATCAATTGTTAAAGGCACATTCTCTTCTACGTATTTTGGCTGGAACTTTTTGAATGAAAAAGGGGAATTGCGCGTCGTTTAGGCATCATTTATTGGTTGTAGTCGATTTTCCCTCGGAGAACACCAGGTGTCCATTCACCATTAAACCAGGCGTCGGTTTTTACGTGGAAGCCGTTATTTTGGTTTTGGTAGTAGTGCCATGTGTACCATTGCCATTGGTCGTCGCATATTTTAGTGTCGTACCACATTCCCATTTCGTTTCCAGATTGACCTGAGCGAGGTTGGAAGTCGTTCGATTCAAACGACAGTTGTGACCTTTTGCCCCACCAATTGTTCGTGTAAGTGTATTCGTCAATTGTAAACGATGTATAATTTTCGAACATGCAGGTTCCATGCCAGTGTTTATCGCTCACCCATGACACTGATAGTTTGCACCAGATTCCGAGGTTGCTTGCTCCTAGGGAATGTGTTTCGATTTGAGTTGGGGGCCACCCACCGTCTAGGATAGTCATGAAAACACCGAAATCTTGGACGACTGAAGGGTCGAGTCCCCACGCATAATATTTGACATACATCCCTACCTCGACAAGCTCGTTGAATGTGTTACTCCAAATTCCTAAGCCCATCCAATATGAGTCGTACGCGAAGTCGAAATCTCCGTCCATGTTGACATAGTGCATATGCGCCCAACCAGACATCTGTTTCAAATAGTCGTAGTCGTCTATGAAACCCCATGTTTCTAGCCTACTGCATGTGACCTGTATATTTGATGTGCCGGCTAATTCCTTTCCTTCGCCTCCGCTTTTTTTGACAGTAGAAGAATATTTCAAGAGTATTTTGAACGCGTTTATTTCATAGGAGTGTAGCCAAAGTTTCGCACCGCAGTCATACCATTGATAGGAAGTCGAGGTTGGAACAACTGAGCCAATGATGTCGCCGTTGTAAAGAACATCGAAGCCGTCACAGTCATCTGGGTCAAAACATTTCGCCTTGAACCATAGCCGAGTAATACCCTGTTCATTCCATTGCAGTTCGGTATTTTCGTAGGTGAAATATCCTTCATATTTTGTCCATATAGTTGGTGCAGGTGTGGAAATGTAGTTAGTGGTATCATCGTCGTGCAAATATGGCGATGTTCCGTGTCGACTCCATTGTGTATAATTCTCTAAATGGGTGTCGACATAGAGATATTCCGATTTCCACCGCATTTCTGCCCAACCTGCATTCATGTAAACAGCGAATACAGGTACGATTAGTGCCAAAAACATCAACGATGCCAAAATAGTTCCGGCCAAGCACATTTTCTTATTCGTTTTCTCACCTCCGCACTTTCAGTAGCAATGCCTTGTCGTCTGGTGCATAAAGCAAGCCGGAAATATTTCCTAAAGAAGGAGATGAGTGAAAGTATTCAAGGAAACACTTTCACTAAGCTCTCTCTCCTTCTAATCTTTTCATGATGTTTATAAAGCCCTTTGCGCAAGCCATCATAGGGAGTGGCGGTTGAGACTCGAACAAGTCATTGCTTCTTCTTGCAGACAAAGAATACTGCTGGCCCTGTCCAAGAGTGGGGAAACGCATGTCACGAATCTTGTTCGCATAATCAATAGCACTTACAACCAAGTAAATCGAAACCTCCAAATATTGAAAGGTGAAGGTATCATTACCACAAAGAGTTACGGGCACGTGAGGATGATTAAATTGGAAATAGATAACCCGAAAACACAGGCTATCCTCAAGGCTCTCCACATACTTGACAGACCCATTCCCCATTCTCAGAAGCCGAGTAATGAGTGAAGAAAACTCTGAAGAACTCAGCCCCTCTCCCGTTTCGGCACGAACTTATTTCTTCTTCACAAGAAATGCCAGAATGAGGGCAGTATCTTGACACAAGAGTCCATAGGTCGAAAGCAAGGCACGAGAAGCAAACGGCTAACAATCTTGACAAGAAAATGTTAATCTTGAAACGGCGATCTAGATAATCTCCATGAAGCTTGCCCTTGACACCGTTATTCTAGTAGAAGTTGCATTAGTATTCTGTCGGTGTATGTGCCGTCGAGAAATTTTACGTCGCGGGACAGTTTGCCGCATTCTTTGTATCCGCATTTCTTGTAAACGTGAAAGGCCCGCTCGTTCGTTGCATAGACGGAAAGTTGCAGAATCTCAACCCCACGTTCTTTAGCGATTTCTATAAACTCCTTCGTAAGTGCGGTGCCCAAGCCTATGTTACGATAACCATCGCGGATGAAGATGCCAAACTCTGCCACATGCGCCCGTTTATCAGTGAAGGGGTGAATGCTCGCACCTCCGACGACCCTGTCATCGACTCTGGCAACCAAGTAAAGCACACCCGCCTTCATACTCCGCTCAAACCAACGCCGTTCCTCCTCCATGTCAGTAATCTCGTTGTTCAAGAACAGAAACTTTCCCTCACGAATAACACTGTTGAGAGCATCCACAACCTCGGGCAAATCCTCTTCTTTCAACCAATCAAACGTAGCCGTCCGCCCATCTTTTAACCTTACAGTCTTGTAAACCATCATTTACGACACTTTCCTTCAGAAAGATTTTAAGACAAGCAGATAAATCTGTAGTATACCCAGCAAAACGCGGTCGTAGTCTAGCCTGGTTTAGGACGTCAGCCTGCCACGTTGAGAACCCGGGTTCAAATCCCGGCGACCGCACCAAAACTACCTTAAAGGTAAACGGTCAAAACCAAAAAAGCCGTGATTGTCAGTTAAATCAGATGTTCTATGAGGATTTTTATTCCAATACCTATTAAAACAAAGCCGCCAACAATTTCTATTTTATTCTCAAAAACCCTCCCTAGCTTAGCGCCCGCAAAAACGCCCATCAACGAGAACAGAAACGTCACAGTTCCAATTATTACGATCGGGGTTGCGAGTGAAACTTTCAAAAATGCAAAACTCAAACCTACAGCCAAAGCATCAATGCTGGTGGCGACGGATAAAACCAACAGGGCGTACAAAGTCAACGGCTTATTCTCTTCCTTTGGCGTTTCTATTTTCAACGAATCGAAAATCATTTTACCCCCAATAAAACTTAGCAACCCAAAAGCCATCCAATGATCCACACCGGAAATAAAATCAACAAAACCAAGTCCAACCAGCCAACCAACAACGGGCATGAAAGCTTGAAAACCACCGAAAAACAACGCAATTTTTAGGGCGTTATTAATTTTTACGCGTTTAATTGCAATTCCGCTCGTAACAGAGACCGCCGCGGCATCCATCGCTAATCCAAATGCAACGAACATGATTGTTACAATGTCCATTCTTGTCACTTTTGGAGAGAAGGCTGATATGGCTCTCAAGTATTTAGGCATATTGAATTTGGCAGAGTTTCGGGTAAGTTTTAAAAAGTTCGTAATAAAGAAACAACGAATGCTTGGGTTTGCGTAATAATGTTGTTATATCATTTCGGTTTAGTCGTCTTGAGTTCCCTTAGGGCGAATTCTGAAAGCCAATATCTGCCAAGTTTCTCTTCAGCTTCTTCCAAAATATCGATCATGCCGCTTAACGCCTTTTTCGAGATTAGCAACTTAACGTCAGAACGGCCACCGTAGGGTTTTTGGTTTACAACTACCTCGATGTCCCTATAGTTAACCAAGGAGACTTCAAGTTGGCCATGAATAAAGTCCGCTTCACTAACAAGGAGTCCATTAGCTAACGGTATTTTCTTAAGCCTCGCCATGAAGACTGCCTCCACGTTATTTTGTGCGCCACTAAAGAGTTAAGTTTTATGACTTTTGAATTCATGCGTTAAAGCATTGTTTTGCGATTTTTATGTTGAAAATTGGTGTTGTCTGTTTTTTGGGTAGAATGCTTAGCGTGAGTTATTGTGGAACTTTGTGCCGGAAACCGTGGATCGCTTTTTAAAACTCTATTCCTTTTCTAGGCTTGGTCCCTTTTGTGTAAGGGTGTTTGATTTCCTGCATTTCTGTAACCAAATCAGCAATTTCAACAATTTCTCGGGGTGCGTGTCGTCCGGTTAAAACAAGTTCCACGTGATTGGGCTTGTTTTTGATAAGATCGATGACTTTGCTTACGCCTAAAAGTTTTAGATGAAGTGCCACGTTGATCTCGTCT
>JAWBOF010000037.1:0-10431 GCA_038826685.1 Bathyarchaeia archaeon | reverse complement strand
CTACAATCACACTTTTCACCTTCGGAAAGGTTTGGAAACCTTCTTATACCAAAAAGATAAGCACCTTAGAATATAAACTTACAACTCGCAGTGGTGAATAAAACGCAAACAATTAAACAAACCCAATCCATCTGCCCCGAATGTTACAAGGTCTTGGAAGCGACGATCTTTGAAAAAGACGGCAAAGTATACATAAAGAAGGAATGCCCAGAACACGGTGAATACACCGAGCTTTACTGGAGCGATTACGAACAATACAAACGAGCAGAAAAATATCGCAAAGACGGTTCAGGACTGAACAACCCGCGCACAAAAACTGAAAAAGGTTGCCCCTACGACTGCGGCATATGCCCCAACCACAAGAGTCACACGGCGCTGGCAATAATTGACGTAACGAACCGTTGCAACCTCCGTTGTCCAGTGTGCTTCGCGAACGCTGCGGCCAGTGGCATAGTTTACGAGCCTTCTAAAGAAGAAGTCAAAACCATGCTGGAAAACCTAAGGCGAAACGATCCGGTTCCAGCCACGGCGTTGCAGTTTAGCGGTGGAGAACCGACGATTAGGGAGGACTTGCCCGAACTTGTTCGCATGGCAAAGGAAGTTGGCTTTCGTCACGTCGAAGTCAACACGAACGGAATCATGTTGGCTAAAAGCGTTGATTACTGTAAATCGCTTGTTGACGCTGGAGTGAGTACAATCTATTTGCAGTTTGACGGTTTAACCTCAAGCATTTACAAGTTCACACGTGGAAAAGACCTGCTCAACGTTAAAATGAAAGCCATCGAAAACTGCCGAAAAGCAGGCTTGGACAGCATAGTACTCGTTGTGACGCTTATTAAGGGCGTTAACGACCACCAGATCGGCGACATCATTCGTTTTGCAGTGCAGAATTTTGACGTGGTAAGATGCATCAACGTCCAGCCAGTTTCAATCTGCGGACGAATTCCCGAGGAAGAAAGAGAAAAAATGCGCATAACCATCCCCGATTTTATGAAACTTTGCGAAGAACAAACCGAGGGCAAAGTGAAAGTTTCCGACTTTTACCCCGTGCCAACCGTGGTTCCGATTTCGCAAGCAGTCGGCGCGTTAAAACGTAAACGCTACGTGGAATTCACGACGCACCCGCACTGTGGCATGGCGACGTACCTCTTTATCGAAGACGGCCAAATAGTCCCCATCACCAAGTATGGCAACGTTGAAAAATTCGTGAAAACCATGGAAAAAGTTTACCAAGAAGCATCAAAAGGACACACTAAACGCGCAAAACTTCGCTTACTCGGCGCCGTTCGACACGTAAGATTTGGTCTTCTTAGGAAGTATCTTTGGCCAGTTTTAACAAAGGGAACGTACGAAGCCTTGGGCGATTTGCAGAGAAAATCCATACTGCTTTCGTCAATGCACTTTATGGATCCGTACAACTTTGACCTTGAAAGAATCCAAAGATGCTGTATACATTATGCGATTCCGGACGGGAGAATAATACCTTTCTGCACCATGAACTCGCTTCACAGAGAAAAAATCGAGAAACAACTTGGAACACCCGTAAAAGAATGGCAAAAGAAACACAAAGCCCAAGCCATAACCGTCGCAGTGTAACGTAAAAAAAGAAAAACTATAAACACTCCCCTATTCTTTTTAGCCTAAAGAGGCAACAACTATGGGCGGCGGAAAAAAGAAACAAACCCTTTCGCAGATAGAGAAGGCTCAAGAGAAAAAGCCAGAGAAAAAGAAAGAAACAAAATCAGCCGGATCGGGTGCAGAAAAGAAAGCGCCGGCCGTGGTCTTACCCGACTTGAAAAGCGAGAAAATCATCGAAGAAGTCAAAAAGTTAAGGGTACTCACGCCCTACACCGTGGCTTCACGTTTTAACCTACGTCTCAGTGTTGCGAAGGATTTTTTGGAAGAACTGGAAAAGAAAGGCGCCATACGCATGGTCTCGAGAAGCAGAAACGTCAGCATATACAAATCCTTAGACTAGTTTTCAAGTGTAACAAAGCAGTTCACGCACCAAAACTGCGAAGAGGAAAGCACGATGAGCTTCCCGAAAAGAGTCTACACCGTAGATGAAGTACAAAAAGCTCGTGCGCTGATTGAAAAAGGCTGGAAGCACCGCTTACAAGTAAAGGGAAGCATCGAATTCAAGCGTAAAGTGGAAGAAGCGTTGGCTTTAATCAAAACTGCAGGATACTATGACTTCCTTAGAACCTACATAAGGGAAATAGTGGAAATCGAAGGCTTCAGTCAGCTTCGAGAGGCAGAAGTGGCAATATGGGTTGACAAGATAACTTTATCGGACATTATAGACGCTGCAAGCCTTTTTATTCAGAAAGCTCAGCAGATGAAGGATTTCCTTGAAGGACGACTCTACTATGGACAAGGTGAAACCCGCGCCGTAAAGACGCGTTTAGAATTTTTGGAAGCATTGAAGAAACGAGCCGAAGATGACGACATTAGAAAACGTTGCGAAGAAAAACTGAAAAAATGGGCAGAGAGCACGTTTTTTTAAGGATCACGTTATTCTGAAACTGTTTCTCAACTGCATGATGGAACTCTTAAAATCCGTGTCTTCATCAAGTTTGTATTTACATTCAAGGGCTGAACATAATTTCTCGAGAATTACTTTTTCCACTGTAAAAGCGCCGGTGCTAAGAAACCTCCGTAATCCCTCTTCGAAGACGTCTATTTTTTCAGGTAGTTCTTCACGGTTAAGCGTATAATTATTTTCTAGAAACGCGTAGATGGCTGAGGCAGCGTTCTCGGTGAATATTTCTTTCAACGATGTATCTATGGTTTTTAAAAGCAGTTTGTCAAAATTGTTTTCTTTTCTCATCTTCTGACCTCCTTTTCCAACCCCACGTTGACATTCACGTCTTCAGATCCGTAGAGTTTCACGATTTCTAGCCCGTTTTTGTCGTAAACCAGTTGGTCGTTGAACAAACTTCGCAAACCCGAAGCCACTTTTGAATCGTGCGCAGAAGGACTAAACAAGAATAAAGCCGTGGTTTTCTTCGAGGACAACAAGTCCAGCGCGTAACGAACAAAATTGTAGGTTTTCTCGAACCCGACCGAAAGCACCAAAGTGGATAAACTGTCAAAAATTATGTTCTGGTTACTGTAGGGGTATGCTCTCAACGTCTTATCAAGCGCGTCCAACAACAATGAAGTATTATTCGACGGCAACAAGATCACTTCTTGTACACTGTTGGGTTGAGGAGCCGAAACAAGCTGCGTAAGCAAGAAAAACCGCACGTTCTCCTTTTTGCTTAACGCCGAGTAGGTCGCGCTTCCTTTTGTCGTGAAAACTGTTATTGGTTCAATGTTGGCGGCTGCTTCTAAAGCGAAGTCTTGAATCAAGTTTTCATAATTTGAGGCTGGATCGATCTCGAGTAAAAGATTCCTTCCTCCAAGCTGTTGGTGGGCTAAGCCCAGTTGTTTGGAGAAGCTGTTTGTGTGTTCCAGTAAATCCATAGATTTCGTGGTGAGGAATTTGAATTCTTCTGCGATTTTTGGGTTAAGTTTTCCTACGTTTATCGCCCTGAGCTCTGTTAGGTACTTGTCCATGATTTGAGTGTTTGCCTCGCGTAGGTAGTCAAGGTATTTTTCTTCGTCTCCTTTGAGGAAGCTTAGGTTGCCTAAATCGAACAAGTCTCTTTCATGCTTGAAGCCTTTTCTTTTCGATTCTTCCTTGAAGTTTCTCCAAAATTCTATTATTTTTTGTTTGTCGAAGCTTCCGTTTGGCAAGTATGCTTCAGAAAGTCCCATGAGAAATAAGGAGCCGTCTTTCTCATGTTTTTCAACATTTATACCCATCTCTTTAAGTTTTAACCGCACCGCGGTGTCTTCTTCATCCGGAAAAGCATAGACAACGCGGTCGTTTCGCTGGAGGCCTTCATTGATGTAATTGGCGAATATTTTCATTTTATCGACGTTTGAACTGTAGAATACCACGATGTGCTCTCCTTCTTTAACTTGCAGCACTTGGCGCGGCGTCTCAAACAATTCTTCAAGAATCGTGGCTTTCTTGAAGTGGTAGGCTATTCCTGTGAAAAAGAACATGTTCAGTACGTAGCCGATCTCAATCATCTCGTACCCCAATAGACGCACGTAAACATTGAAAAAAATAAGAGAAAATCCTGTTCCTATCCAGCTTGCGCCTGTCCACGCGAGAGCTCTGGAAACTACTTTTTCTTTGCTTCGAAGACCAGCCAGCATGAACAAACCGCATGGATATACAGCAACGAATCCAAGAAAAACGGCAAGTACGCCGAAGAACCATGGCTCATACACTGGCGCATAAACAACTCCGCCCCACAACATTGTAACCAACTCAGCCGACCACGGATTAAGCGCCCATGTAATTGCAAACAAAACTGCTGCGTAGCCCTTGAAGAATAATGAGAGTAGGTTCAATGTTGAGGAATGTTTCTGGTCGATGTTGTTTCCTTTTTGGTATAACATGCGTGCTGTGCGTTCTACTGACCCTGCCGTGACTAAAACAGCCGAAATCCCTACGGCGGTGGTGTAGTATACCACCCATTCCTCTTGGATTACGTGGTTCTTTATGAAGTCGCAGAACATTACAACAGCGAAAGAAACGAAGGCTAAGATGAAAAACATCTGGACTGATTTGAAGTAGGAACCTCTCTGTCTTAGGAATAGGAATATCAGTAGGCTAATGATCGAGAAATAGACGATATACAACACGGAGTCAATCATGTTTTTCACTGAATTTTTTTAAACCATCGAGAACGGCACTATTTTTAACCCGATTTTTTCGTCGATAATAACTTCGTGGTATTTCTTGCTGTGGTTGGTGCCTCTCATTTTTCTTATGAGAAAACGTGTCTTCAACTCTTCCTTACGAGTGATACTCTCAAGCGTAAGCACGGCATCAGCTATGAATTCCTCAATTCCCAGCCCCAATGTTTTGTAGCCCGTCGGCACACTGCAAGTCATTATAGTGGTGCAGTTGAGGTTTTTCAAAACTTTGTAAAAAATATGCATAAGCGTTCGGTATTCGAATTTTTCTTGGTTGGCGCTGAGAAAGGCGGTTAACGAGTCTATAACGAGACGCTCTGCTTGCAAACTTTTAATGGTGCTTAATATGAAATCGATGTTAGCGTTCAAGCCAGCGCCTTTCATGGACTCTAAACCAACAACTTTTATCATGCCATCTTTTTCAAGCTTGTCAAGGTCAAAGCCGAATTTTGCCATGTTTCGCTTTAACGTCCGTTCGTCTTCCTCGAAAGTTGCATACACGCCTTTTTCTCCGCATTGGACAGCGCCGTTGTATATGAATTCTATCGAGAAAATTGTTTTGCCGCTACCGGTGTTACCCGCGAGGAGGATAACTTCTCCTTTCAGGAATCCTCCTTCGATTAGTCCGTCTAACCCTTCGATGCCTGTGCGGACACGTTTTGATGGGAACTTTTGTTGTATGTCCTCGACTATGTCGCCTTTGGAAATGGATTCTGAAATGGATTCCAACCTCCAGTGATGCAGTCAAATAAGCATGAAACTTTTACATTATAATTCATTTATGAATGAACAATACTTATCAAAAATAAACTTGGATCGCTTGGTCGCATCAGGCTTTTTAAAAGCCTTGCTTAATGTCTGCGTAAATTTGTGAGCAGCAAAGCGATGAAAAACTGATTTGATACTCCATCTGGATCGCAAGTTTTATCGCTTCTTCAGCAGGGAAGGCTATTGCGTTTACGCCAGCTTTGACGGCTAGTTTGTCCGTTTCATTTTTGTGCTTGCCTTTGGGTCTCATGCAACCCAGCACGAGCGGAGTTTTCGGCATCATCAACCTAGCGAGTAAGATGATTTTGCCTACATCCAAAGGCGTTGGCGGTGTAACGTTTTCCATGACTGTGCCCCGTATCGGCATAAAGGCGATAATTATGATCGCAGATGGCGCATATTTTGAAATCATCCTTAACGCTTCCAGTTCACCCTTCAATTTTCCATAATGCAATCCGACCAGCACATGGGGGACAAACGGCATGCCAACGCTGGCAAGATTCGCTAAAGATCGCTCATAATCGGCAACTTGCGCATCAAGATGGTAAATCTCACGCAACGTTTCGTCAGAACCGATAATGTCAATTAACGCAGCGTCAACGTCGGCTTTTTTTAGCTGTTCAGCCGTTTCTCTGGTGATCACTCCCGTGTGCACCACAATGGTTAGTCCCAATTCTTTCTTTATCTGTGCAATAGCGTCAATAAATTTTTCAAGAGGCACAGAACCGTCGGGCAAGCATCCGCCACTTATGAGACAACCGACCGCACCGTTTTCCTTCAACTCTCGGCACAGAGTCACTAGGCGTTGCGGAGTAGTCGCGGGATACATGGTGTTTAACACTATACCTCCACAATGTTTGCACTTTAAAGCGCACGAAGAGCCAGTTACAGAAATCGACGGAAAGGCGTTTGGCGAAGAACAATAATGCTCAGTTTTATAGTAAACAAAACTTGGCGCGTAAAAACGAATTTTCTTGCCAAAATTCGCCAAATTGACCTTTTGTGCTTGGAGTAGGGCGTCGTTGAAAGATTTTTTGTCCGCATTCAATAAAGCTTCATAGTCTATGGCGTATCCCTTCGCACATTCTTCTCTAACACGAAAGGTATAAAGATATATAGTTTGTTAATCGTTTTGTTCCTCTAGAATTAAGCCAGCAAAAGTGCTTATATTGAACGATAACAATGTGCCCGAACTAATTCGAGTATCCATAGGCTCTGCAATCGTGTTGGGACTAGCCCAAGGCAACCTCGACGCTTTTCCTACAACAGCATACCTTCTAACGTTCAGAAGGGGAAAATGCACAGCGAATTGCAGTTTTTGTCCCCAAGCAAGAAACAGCAAAAGCCGCGCAGACATGCTTTCGAGAGTTACTTGGCCTGCTTTTCCAACCTTACGGGCCATCGAAGGAATAGTGAAAGCCGTAGAGCAGAACAGAATCAAGCGAGTTTGCGTACAAGCCCTCAATTACCCAAACGTTTTTGACGATGTACTAAGCATCGTGTCTAACATTCGTTCAAAATGCCACGTACCCATTTCTATATCTTGTCAACCAATCAACGATGACACGATGAAAAAATTGGCAACAGCCGGAGTAGACAGAATCGGCATCCCACTGGACGCCGCCACCAGCGAAATCTTTGACAAAATAAAAGGTAAAGCCGCAAGCGGTCCCTACGTTTGGAAGAATCAATTAGAGACTTTGGAAAACGCCGTGAAAATTTTTGGCAAAAACATGGTCAGTACGCATCTCATTGTTGGTTTAGGTGAGACGGAAAAAGAAATGGTTGAAATCATTCAGCGTTGCGTGGACATGGGCGTGTTTCCAGGGCTGTTCGCTTTTACGCCCATTTCTGGAACCGCGTTGGAGCGTTCTTTGCCTCCATCCCTGCCTCGATACAGGCGAATTCAGTTGGCGCGGTACCTTTTAGTTGAAGGAAAATCAAGAATCGAAAACATGCGTTTCAACGCAGACGGCGAGGTTGTGGATTTTGGGGTGTCTCCAGACGCGTTGAATACTGTCGTGTCAAGCGGTGTGCCCTTCTTAACCTCTGGCTGCCCAGACTGCAACCGTCCATACTACAACGAAAAACCAGGCGGTCCCCTCTACAACTACCCTTGCATGCCCACGGCGGATGAAATTGAAGAAATAGCGAAAGTTTTTAAGCGATGATGAACCTTTTTAGAAGATTACAATCTTCACAAATATAAAAAAACAAAGTTTATGACTTTAAACGTTAATGTTAACAGAAGGTGAACAGAATTCCGTTAGAATTAAGATTTCTCGGCGGCACCAGAGAAATCGGCAGAATAGGCATAGCTGCAAAGACCGAAAAAAGCCAGGTGCTCCTTGATTATGGCATTATGATGGATCACGAGCCGGGTTTTCCGATGCACGTGCCGCCTAAAGAATTGGACGCGATAATATTAACTCACAGCCACCTTGACCATTCTGGCGCAATTCCGGTTTTCCACATCGGAGAAAGAAAGCCCGTTTACGGGACGCCGTTGACTTTTGACCTTAGTCAGATTTTGATTTCTGATTTTATTCATTTGTCTTCTTACTATCTTTCTTTTGAGTTTCTCGAGTTAAGAAGTATGATGAGAAGCGCCGTTCATACGGGCTACGGCGAACCAAAAACCGTCGGCGACATAAATTTTCAACTTCTAGATGCTGGGCACATTCCAGGGAGCGCCCAAGTACTTATCGAAACGCAGGGAAAACGTGCTCTTTTTACTGGTGATTTTAACACGACAGAAACGCGACTTCTTTCAACGGCGAACATGAATTACGGAGAGCTTGATGCAATAATCATGGAAAGCACGTACGCCAACGAGGATCATCCTGAAAGGAAAGCGTTGGAGAAAGAGTTTATGGAAGAAGTCATGGATATCGTGGAAAACGGCGGAACCGTCCTCGTACCCGCCTTCAGTGTTGGGCGCTCTCAAGAAATCGCTTGCATTCTCGCTGCGTACCATTTCGAGTACCCTGTTACCATCGACGGTATGGCAAGAGAAGCGAACAGAATCATGCTAAACTATCCAGATTACGTCAAGGATTTTCGACTCTTTCAAAACGCTGTACAATCAAGCAACTGGGCAGACGGATGGCGCGATCGAAGGTTGGCGACCAAAAAACCCGGCGTAATAATCTCGCCCGCTGGCATGCTGAAAGGTGGACCGGCCATGTTTTACGTTTCAAAGATAGGGAAAAAATCGCACAACGGTGTTTTTTTGGTAAGTTATCAGATTCCCGGCACGCCTGGTCGCGAACTTATGGAAAAAGGAAAATGCATAATCGACGGGAAAATGCGTAAAGTTAAAGCCAAAGTCAAACACTTCGACTTTTCCTCCCACTGTGGAGCAAGCGAGCTTAGGTCAGTCGTGAAGGGCTTGAAGGGCAACCCCACCGTATACGTTGTACACGGCGCAGAGGGCAACTGCGAAAAATTTGCGAAATGGGTTCAAAAAGAAACGGGCTTAAACGCTGTTGCGCCTAAAGCAGGGGATGTTTTTAAGGTTTAAAGGATAATCTATGAAAATCGTTGTTCTGTCCATCGGGCAAGTCTAGCCTGTGGTTCTTGAACATGTCCAAGAAAACCTCACCAAAATTTTTCCGCACGTGGAATTTGCAATCGTGAAAGGTTTTACGACGGTTCCACAAGAGGCGTACAACCGCAAAAGAAAACAGTATTCTTCAGGTTTTTTGCTTTCTCGTCTCCGAGATTATTTGGAAAAAACAGATGCAGACAAAATTTTAGGAATAACCACCGTTGACCTTTACGTGCCCCGTTTGAATTTTGTCTTTGGAGAAGCGGAACTTAACGGAAAACTTGCAATTATTTCGTTATATAGGCTTCGCCAAGAATTTTATGGCAAATCGGCAGATCAAACGTTATTCCTAGAGCGGACGTTAAAGGAGGCGACGCATGAAATTGGACACACTTTCGGCTTAACTCATTGCTCCAACCCTTTCTGCGTCATGTTCTTTTCCAACTCCATTTTGGACGTAGACAGAAAGCACCGAGACTTTTGTCAAGAATGCTTAAAACATCTTTACATCCCATAAAGCCAGTAACAACTAACGCCAAAAAACCTATTTATGGGCTTTGGTATGTTTCTTGCTCCAAGCTCTCGGGAAGGTGACAAGGATGCCAATTGCCGAATTCAAGTATAACTTGGGTAAGATTGAAAAAGGTTACAACAACAGAACCCTCTACGTGAATCTTTCTAACATGAAAATCCTCAGCAAACCAGTCTCTAACACAATGAAAGAAAAATTCATCGGCGGACGCGGCTTCGATCTGTGGCTCCTCTGGAACGCTTTGCCTAAAAACCGCATCGTCAAATGGAACGATCCGGAGAACGAAATCTGCGTCGCGTGTGGCCCTTTAGGCGGAACACCGGTTTTTCCTGGCAGTGGAAAAAGCATCGTAGCTTCGATTTCGCCCTTGACGGGCATGGTTGTTGACTCGAATGTGGGTGGTTATTTTGGCGCGTATCTAAAGTTTGCTGGTTGGGATGCGTTGGAGATCCAGGGCAAAGCTAAGGCTGAAGTCGTCGTCTTTATCGACGGAGACGAGGGGAAAGTGCAAATCGAAAACGCTTCTAAAATGCCCTCAGAAACACACTTGATTGTAGATATTTTAGCTAAGAAATACGGCGGCGAAAATCCTCACAGCGTCTCTGTAGTTTCTTCGGGTCCAGGTGCCGAGCACACGTTTTTCGGTTGTCTTAACTTTTCTTGGTACGATGCGGCCCGTAAGATTCATCGTTACAAGCAGGCTGGAAGAGGCGGAATCGGCACAGTTCTTCGTGGCAAGAAAGTAAAGGCAATAATAGTCAAGTATTCCGGAAAAATCGCCGTAGACACGAATGGCCCAGCGGACGCAGAACTGCTTAAGCAA
>JAWBOF010000036.1:0-10451 GCA_038826685.1 Bathyarchaeia archaeon | reverse complement strand
GACAACGCAGTTTCTAAAACTGTGAACTTGCCGAACAACGCATCCATCAAGAACGTGGAAGACATTTTTTGGCTGGCTTACAAACTAAAATGCAAAGGCATCACCGTGTATCGTTATGGAAGCAAGAGCGAACAAGTTTTGTATATTGGCACGATGGAACTAAATAAAACCGCACCTAAAATAGTCAAGGCGGACTCGGAATACGCCGGCGGATGCCCCACACCGTACTGTCCATGGAGCTAAAAATTCTTTTAATGAGAAAAAAGGGGAATTGAAGTGAAACTTTTGCCGACGTCTAACGCCAGCAGCCGCTGGGGGTTATGGTGAACTTTATTGTTAGCACATAGGGCTCGTTGCGTGCGTATATGGAATAGCCGTCTATCAGTATGTACAGTAGTGTTGGGTTCTCGAGTATTACTCGCTCTGGCGAGTTTAATGTGGCGCCGTAGAGGTTGTAGCCTTCATTCCAATAGATTATCATGTCCAAGTCTGAGGTTGGGTAGACGCTCCAGTCACGAAGCCAATACAGCGTAATTTCTGCCTTTATGGTGTTCTTTGGTATTTTGATTGACATCCAGCCTGTGTTTTCGCCGTTAGATAGGCTTCCGGCTTTTATGAAGTATTTGTAGTATCCGGGTTGGCAAGTTTCTGGTTTTACTTTTATTTTTATGTGTGCGGATATGTTGTCGAAGCTGGTCCAGTCGTTTTCGATGACTATCTTTACGTATCCTGCTTCTATCGGTGCTAAGCGTGTGAGTTCGTCATAGTATACTCCCGAGACCTCTCCTGTCCATGTGGTTTCGTAGTCGGTTATCTTGAATGCCGCGGTTCCCCAAACGTTTGCGCTGTCTATGAAGTAGGCGTAGGTTGTTCTTTTGGCGCTTTGGATGTAGACTTCAAAACTGTTCAATCCTAGGTCGAAGCCTAATTCCACGTTGGTAATCTCCAATTCTATCGAACCCGTGAACTGCGTAACTCTGAAGACAAAGTCTTTCTTGTGGCCAGGCGCCAAATCAACAATGTCAGTTTCGTAAGTGCCGACGCTCCAGATGGGAATGTTGCTTATGTCTTCGAGCCACGCGAAATGAGGCAGAGGAGCTGCTACATCGCCTATTGAAGGATCATTTGCAAGGGCTACCAAAGAGTTATAGGCGTTTAGGAAGCCGGCGCCTTGGTCATATTCGTTGTAGCCGTCGAGCCAAACAGCACCATTTTGAAGTGCTTGTTTGTAGTCTTCAGGCGTAGCTCCCGGGATAAAGTATTCTGCATAAGTATTCAAAAGAGCAACAGCGCCTGAAACTGCCGGCGTAGCCATCGAGGTTCCCGAAGCCCAAGCTATTTCTTGAGGATAATCTGCTTCGTGATAGGCTGACAGCACCATGATGCCTGTGGCGGCTAAGGTTGGCTTCAGGCGACCGTCCGATGTTGGTCCTCGGCTGCTGAAGGCGTAAATTTGGGGTGTTTCGCTTGTGTAGAGGTAGTAGCCTATTCCAAGCATTTCGTACATGTAATCCCAGTACACCCGTGTTTGAACAGGCGTAGCGGCGGCTCCAACAGTAATAGCCGTGTTTGCGGAACCTGGACTGCTCACGGTCATCGGTGCGGGGCCTTCGTTTCCAGCAGCGACGACCACGGTTATTCCGTGGGATGTTATGTAGTCAACCAGCTGGTCTTCTACGTCTCTGCCGTCGTAATTGTTTGCGCCGCCGATGCTCATGCTTATGACGTCAACATCGTACCCTTCAACAAGTTTCAAGTTCAAAGCGTATTCCATTCCAGCAAGGATGTAAGAAGTTGCAACAGCGCCGCCCGTGTGGTCGAAGACTTTAACGGCGTAAAGATCGGCAAACGGAGCCATGCCTAAGAGCCAGATTATCTTGTAGCCTGGCGGAAAACCGTAGGGTTCAGCCGACGGCAAGGTCATTCCCGTGTATAACTCGATGCTTTGAACGAGCAAGTCGTCTTCAGGGACAACAATTCCACCCGTGCTCGCGATTATTCCCGCAACATGAGTGCCGTGCCAATGGTTAGCAGGGCTACTCCATCCCTCGTATGGCGTGCCCACGTCAGGGCTCAAGTCAACTCCTCCGATTATGGATGTGCCAGCGAATAAGAAATGTCCAGCCCAAATGCCCGTATCAATGACCACAACCATTGAACCTTGACCAAGGTCGCCGAGGTCCCATACGGGTTCAGCGCCCATGGCTGTCGGGTTCCAGTAGTTGTTGGGTTCGATGCTTGAGATCATGTCTGGGCTAAGGGCAACTGTTTCGTAGCCTTCGAGGATGGCTGAGACGGCTTCGGCTTTCGGGTCGAGTTCAGGGATGTACGGGATGTCGTTGGCTACTGAGCGGGGTTCGTCGTAGTAGATTTTTACTATGTTTTCGTTCCGGGCTAATGCTTGGATTTTGTCTGCTGGAACTGATGCTGCCAAGGCGTTCACATATTGAAACTCGTTCTTAACTTGCCCGCCTAATCTTTGGATGTCGGCTATTACCGCTGAATAATCGCTCGTGGCTGTGGTTACTATAACGTTTAACGGGAGGTTGTTTTGTTTTTCAATCAGGCTGCTAAGTGTCGGAGAGATTTTTACTGCGGTTGGTACGCTGGTGGATAAGGACGTGTTGAAACCTAGAGGCAGACTCATGGCAATCATGGATACTGCCAGAAGGGAAATCAACATCGTAGGCTTAAAGTTCCACTTAACTGAACTTAAAGAGACAGTGTACATTTTTTCCTTTCTCCCCTTTTTTTCGAGCATATAATGATTGGCAACATTTGAATTTGAGTTTTGTGGAATCTTCTTCTATAGCCCAACGTGAATTTTAATGGTGCATGTTGTCGTGATGTAAGTCTTATATATGTGCCTTGGTGTTTATTGTGTTGAGTGCGAATGGCGGAAATTTGTCCAACATGCGGGCTTCCTCGTGAAATTTGTGTGTGCAGCGAAATCGGCAAGGAACAGCAGCGAATCCGTGTTCGGTTGGAGACAAGAAAATTCGGCAGACCGATGACCGTGATAGACGGCATAAACGACAAAGACCAAGACCTCGGCAGACTTGCACAAAAAATGAAGACATTCTGTGCATGTGGCGGTACAGCAAAAAATGGGCAGATCATGTTGCAAGGCGACCAACGGGAAAAATCGCTGAAGTTTCTTTTGCAGTTGGGATACCCGCAGGAGAACATTGAGGTTCAGTAATCGCTACGGAGCGGAAAAACGTGGGCATATTACAAGACCTGCGTGAGGTAGTTAGAAATCTGAAGCATCGGAAAGCATCGGCAAAATATTGTCCTCGTTGTGGAAGCCCGAGGCTGAAGTTGTCGAGCGGATTTGATTTTTGGCTTACACCATCGAAGTACGTGTGTCTTGACTGCGGCTACCGAGGACCAATTGCCATGGAAAAAACCGAAGCGTCTGCGGAGAAAGAAGATGGCTTAGAATAATGAATCCAAAAAATCTTTAAGTTTTGAATGTTTAAGCATAGGCTATTCCGAAAACAAAACAGTAGGGCGATGATGACGGTTGAAGGAAAAGGATGCTTTAAGGCTTCTACTTGAGATGATGAAAAACAGCCGCCGAAGTGACCGTGATTTGGCAAAAGTGCTACAGGTTTCTCAACCCACGGTTACGAGGACACGACAAAGATTGGAGAAAGACTACATCCAAACTTACACGTTGGTTCCACGGTTCGACAAAATCGGTTACGAAATTCTGGCTTTTACCTTTTGCAAGTCGAAAACGTATGAGAAAGCCAACACGGACAAGATGATAACTTATGCGCGTGAATGGTGCTTGAAGCATCCGTGCGTTATTTTTGCGAGCGATGGTGAGGGTTTAGGGAAGGACGCGGTTGTTGTTTCGTTTCATAGGAGTTATAGCGATTATGCCGATTTTATGCGTGAGTTCACCGTGGATTGGGCAGATTTTGTGATAGATTTGCAGTCTTTTTTGGTAAGCGTAAAGAAAGGAGTAATCATGAAGCCTTTTGATCTAAAATATCTCGCTGACGACAAAGGGACAAAAGAGTAGCCTTTTGAGAGCGTACTACACGGCGCTATTTGGTAAGAGGGCTCGGGCTTATAAGTTCTATTTTTCTAGAACCGTTGTTTCGGCATGTTCGAGTTTTATCGAAACGATTTGCTTAATCGAGCCCGTTTCTAAGTTATTTTTGGTGAAAAAGCATGAAAATCAGAGAAAACTTAATTGCGACCGTTCTTCTCGGACTTTTGCTGATGACTTTGGCGCTTCCGCTAACGACTGCAACGGTGCAAGCAGAACAGCAGCAGTATCAAGAAGCAACTTGGCGTACTGAAGGAAACTGGACTTACATCCAAAATGACGTCATAACCGTCGCGTTTCCAGCCGGCGGAAAAAAGCCCATGTTCTTGTGGTGGTACACAAAGAATCCAGACAACATTAACGTCGTAAAATACAAGGGCTTAATCGAATACATAAGCTACGATCAACCATACTTCTTGCTCAAAGCCCAAGCCGAACCATGGCGAATCAGACAACGGATACAAGCCCTATTCTATGAACCCAGACGCCACATGGTACAGGACATGTTACGCTTGAGAGCAGCATGGCAACTCTTGTCGGTCATCGGAAATTTGACCGGTTTGCATTCGCCGTTTTTGCCGTTTAGCGGCTCCAGATGGGAACTTAGCACTCCCGTGAACGTGACCAAGGGCGACGTGAAGTATCTTGCTTTCAACTTTACTCTCGTCGACGTCCCAGACAATCGGCCAAACTTCCAGTTCGCTGAGGGTAACATAATCATTAGGTGCAGGTTTTACTACACACCAGCAACCGAGGATGTCGAAGGCCAGTACAGCTATACTGTGGAAGCCGGCGAGTTCAAGATGGACTTGGTCATAAAACACTGGGAATGGAACATAGACAACCCATATCTGAGGAACTATCTGCAACTACTCGAGGAATACTTGGGCATAACCATACCCGAAGGCAAGGCTGGCTTGGCGTTGTGGGTTAACATGGCGTCGATTAACATGACGCAGTTGCCAATTTTAGAAGCCGACGCGCAAGGCTTGAGCGACGAGGGACTCGAGACGGCAGCCATGACCCGCAACATGTACGTGGAAGGCGAAAGAGTCCAAGTAACGCAGAACATGACTGTGCAAGACTGTCAACCGTTGCCCAACCGCTTGAGGGAACGCTTCAGGTTCCGCTACGAAAAGGGTAACGCAACGCTCGCAGGTTTCTTCAAGTTCGTGCCGAAGGCTCTGCTTAGAGACCCGATTAACAACACCGTGGTGGACGTGGTGGACGTCACTGCGTCTTACGTTGCCGCCGGCGGACACTTGCGGGCGTACATTTGTTATCCATACTTCGGAAACTACGCTCTTGAACACGACCCTTCCATAGGGTTAGAAGCACTACCCGCGCTTACCACGTACGGCCTTGTAATCGCGCTCTTAGGCATCGCAACCGTCATAGCCATCGGCATACTCGCAACCCGCTGGAAAAAAGGTGCGATCAACATACTAAAAACAAACTAAACAAACAAAAAACACCACACCCTTTCTCTCTTTTTATCTTTTTTTAAAAAACGAAAAAACTTTACCAGAAATTTTATATGACATAAAAACTGCAAGAAAAGCGAAGGGAAAGAATTATGAGAAATAAAGAATTACACACCGTAACATTGATTATATTGGTCATGCTGATTTCCAGTTCTTTAGCGAGGATTTCTGCGAAAACTTGCATTAGTATGCGGGGCACTCCTTATGACAGTCGTAGCGACCGATTACGCCATGGTATACGAAACGGACAAAAACGAAGATGGATCATTTGATTTTCAATTTGACGTTGCACCTTGGATGGGATCCGCCGTTGGATTCTACGGAATTAACACACCAAAAAAACGTTGGATATTAACACCTTTCGGAGCATACATATACGCACCTTATCTCAGGCAAATCCGTGGATGCCCCGCAAACAAATATGTACGATAGACTTTCTAACGGGTGACTTGATGAGCATTGAAATAACCGTATTGCTGACAACAATACCGTACCACATCTACTTCCTGTTTCTTATGCTTTCTGCACTTCTGTTTCATCACCGAGTTGCTAACTACTTAAACAAACGATACGCTAAACGCTTCAGTCGAAGAAACATGAGTGCCATGCAATGGGTAGTCGAACTCGTCCTCCTGGGCGCTATGACGTGTGTAATAATCATTGGAGTATCTACTGGCTTCTCGTGGGAAGATATACTACTACTTAGGAAAGGAGTTTTCGCAGGATTTACGTTTTGGATATGGGTAATACATCTAGGCTGGGTCTATGGCTACCGAGTTCATGTCATTAGAAAGCTACCAAACAAAACGTTGGATAATTCAATCACGACCAAAACGCGCTACGCACATTAATAAAAGTATAACAAAGAATGTAAAAAGACAACTTTCTTCTTTACATTTGAGGATGCCATAACACTGTATCTAGTTAATAGTTTTGCAGAATAAACCGAACTGCGGAAAAGACAGGGATATCGTAGTTTAGGGTGTTTTTTTGACCCAGTATATGGTGGGTCCGCCTTTGATGTTTGGCTTGCCGTTGTCGTTGTTGTTTTTTAGTAGTTCAATTATTTCCTTATAGTTCTGCAAGTACTGTAGCCCTTTCGGGGTGGTTTTGTAAATTATTTTTTCTCCGCTTTCTTGTAATCCGACTAGTTTCATGTTCACGAGCAAATCTAAATACTCGTTCAACTGTGTAAAACTAAGGTTGGCTCGGTACATGATTTGGGTTTTTAAGGTTCCTTCCTTGGCGATGTCGAGAATTTCTGCGATGATGTACAGTCGGTCGCGCCTTTTTTGCGGGTTGTCCCAGTTTATCAATCTATAAACCTCGTCTATAACACTCGTCTATAACAAACCAAAGAATGGAAAGCCTAAAAAGGAAAATTCCCCAAGCAAGCATATTACGACTTGCATAATATTCTAGAAGAATACTCCATGCGTTTGATTATAGAAAATTCTTCCTAAAGAAAACTTCAGAAATCTTAAGAACCCAGCGCGTCTAATCTGAGAACCGAAAAGAAAGGATACCCGTTGACCGATCAAAACCTCGAGCGAATACTAAGAATACTCCAGGATGGTCAATGGCACGACATAAACGAACTAGCCCAAAAAACACATCTAACCCCTCTAAAGATTCAGGTCATCACGGATTTTCTTGCAAAATACACGTTCGTCAAGCTGGACAGGGAAAACAAGAAAATGAAGATGTCTCGATCGTTTTCACGGTTCTTCCAGAGAACCTCACTTGAAACCGAAAACGTCGGTTAAGCCGTTAAAAGCGCGTTTAAAGTGCGGTAGGTTTTAAGAAAAGAAAGTCCTTTTTCGGTGGTTATGTACAAGATGGATTCTCTGCTTTGCCGTGAAAGTTTTCCGCTCAGAAGGTTCTTGTCGAGGAGAAAGCTTAGGTAGGTTCCCAACTGCTTAAAACTCAAATTGCATTTATACATTAACTGTGTCTTTTTCGCGCCGTTTAATGAAGAATTCAAAATGTTCGCTATAATGTCAAAACGCCCACGATGACCAACAATGGCCTCCTTCTCCTTTTTAACCAACAACCTCACCTAAACTGTGCGCGTTCAAAAGATATCTCTCTTTTGCGGTTTATTTAAACGTTGTTTCTTGAGAAGGCCACCTTCAAAAATGGCTGCTTTAACGTTAAAAAACAAAAATTAGTGTTATCTCCAATGGGATGAGGCTGAGAAGGAAAGGGGGAGGGGATTGAGAATAATGTTAATTTCCTTTTTTCTCAGCGCTCATCTTCCCGGAGATTTGGATTAGAATGTGGAAAGAAAGGCGCTTTAGGCTGTGTGAGTGAGGGTTTTGTAGATTTGGTTGTGGTCAACGCTTTTGTCCATGAAGACGCTGATGTTGTTTTCGCCGATTGTTACGGAGAGTAGTTTTGCTGTTTTTCCTTCAACGATTACGTGTTTGATTTCGCCCAAGTCGAACGTTTGTGAGAGTTCGTCTCCAGTGTCTATGGCAGAAGAAGATAGCACTGCGTAGTCGATGATTTTTGTGGGGTCGTTTAAGTCTATGGTTGCTGATCTGGTGTTTCTTAGGATGTATCCAATGATGCCTTCTTTCGATTTTAGTTCACTTAGCACCGTGTTGATGGTGGGGGCGGGTGGTTCTTTGACTCTTGTTTTTGGTAGTTGAGTCTGTGGGTGTGGCTCTTTTGGTTTGATTTCGTCTAGGTTTATTTCGATGTTTTCTTGATTGATTTTTTCAAGTTTGCTTTTTGTTTTTGGCATTTTTATTCCTCTTCTTCTATTAATGGGCTAACCTTGACGAGTTCTCCTTTTCTCACTTCGAGCGCTTGGCAGACTTTTTCTGGGATTCGGATTAGTCCTTTGCCTTCTAGTTTTGAGTCTTTTATTGGTTTGACTTTGCATTGGGTTGAGTTGCCGTTGAAGGTTTCTATTTCGACTTCTCGGATGTCCGCATCGCCATAGGTTTGTGTCCATTCCTCCAGAACGTGGGGGTCGACTTCTACCGTGTCTCCGCGTACTAATAGTCCGCCTAAGGTGTCGACGATGAGTTGGTTTGAGACTTCGTCTAAGGTTTCTTTTTCTATCGGTTCGGGTTCTTCTGGTTTCATTACTGGTTTCGTTAGCGGTTTTGTTACCTCTTCTTCTTGATCAACAAGTTCGTCTTCTTCTACTTTCATTTCGGGCTCCTTTTTCAGCGGAAACGGAGAAAACTGTGATGGTTTTGGAGGTGCAGGTTTGAATGGGGTGGAGGTGATGCTGTCTAAAAGTTTTATTACTGTTGGGATTAGCACCCGAGAGATCGTTTGAATGTAGGTCATGTCTGCCTTTTCTGATGCCACCAGTGCGAGATACATGTCGTTGACGCAAGAGATATGAACCTTACCCTTGTTTCCGTAAATAACCAGGGCGTCTAAACCGCCGATGGTTTCGGCTTTTTCGAAGATACCCTCCATCGAGTTCACGGTTTTTTCCAAGTTATACTCTTGGGTTCCGTTGTCTCCTGCGATTATTGAACCGTCCTTGTCGAAGAGGAAGGACGTGTGCACGTCTGGGCAAATGTTTCGGATCTCCGTTAGCGCATTCTGTAATGCAGCCGAGTATGCTTCATCATACATTTTTACTCACTCCATCATTTTTATGAAACTTTAAACAGAATCCTCTCTGGGACTCCGTCGTTTTCGAGAACAAGGTACTTGAGACCTTCTGTGTCGCCTATCTGATCCACCCATTTTAGGGCTTCCCGTGCTTTTTGCAGAACCAGCAGGCGTTCTTGTTGGCTGCGGACCACTTCCTCGATGGCGGTCAACTCGTGAAACGGATTCGCATCGAGCACGACGCTAAGTCCGCCTACCGAGATTTCGCCGAGGTTTTCTTGGCCGGCTTTTTTGCCTGCAAGTTTGAAGACTACTTCTCGGATTTTCTTTGAGCGTTCTGCTAGGTTTCGGATCTCGTCTAGGCGACGCAGGTATTCTCCTAGCATGCTTTTTGTTTCGGTTATTTCTGTTTCTATGTTTTTGGCTATTTCTGAGGCTGAATCATATTCTTTTAGTTCGATGACCATTTTGTTTTTTACACCTCCACGATTAATGGGAAAGAAAAAGGCAATTCTCTGCCCCCATTCAAACTATGCGAATTGAGCTATTCTATGGCGATGTTAGCGTATATGGACCGAATTGAGCGCCTTTTGATGTAACGACCATGAAACTATATTGTGTTCCTCGCTGGAAACCGCCTGTTATGCTGACGACGAAACTCCATTCAGCGCCTTTTGCCATTGTCTTCGGGAAGGTTACGGAGTTGCCGTTTGTTTCTTTCACTGTTACGCCAGTCGTTGTACCGTCTACTTTAACCGACGCTATGGACGATTCCGCTGGACCAGTGTTCTTAATTGTCAAAGTAATGTTTGATACTGTTGTACTGCCTGGAGTTGCCCATGCATATCCTGTATATGTTATTTGTTCTGTTGTAGTGAAGCTGAATGTTAGTGCTCCCACCCATGCGGCGACAGCGATGGATACGGCGACTGTTACGGCGATGAGTATGATAGCTGCGACGACAGGGCTGAGTGCCTTTCTACTCTTAAAGAGTTTTCTCATTTTGGTGTATATCCCTCCTTGCTTGAGTTCACAAGAATGTAAACGATAACTCGACATTTAAATCTTACGAATTACGACATCATATTAACAAAAACAAACCTCAAAAATTGCTCGTTCCACAACGTATAACGCTTGTAATAGGGTGTTGTTTTGGGGTTGTTAGAGTTTTTCGAACATGTCGAGGAGTAGTTTTGTGATGTTTTCGCCTTTTCGTGTGATGGTCCAGAATTTTTTGAGTGGGTCGATGGGTGTGGATTTTGCCAAGCCTAAGGATTCGATTTCCATCATTCTCATGCGGAATGTGCCGTCGCTGAGTGTTA
>JAWBOF010000035.1:0-10480 GCA_038826685.1 Bathyarchaeia archaeon | reverse complement strand
TTTCTGTTCAAGAATTCTCCCACTCCCAAGACCTTGGCGGAAAACTCAACTCTTTCTTTGAACTTTTTTCGGTCAATGGCATAAAGCGAGGCCGAGAAAGCAAAATTTTCCCGCACGTTGAGCAGGTCGTACAGCAGTGTTTCTTGAGTGCAGAATCCGATTAAACTTCGAATCTTATACGCGTCTTTTACCAAGTCTAACCCACGAACAGCCACTCTGCCTTTATCAAATCGCCTCAAGCCGCAAAGAATTTCCATTAAAGTAGTCTTCCCCGCACCGTTGGGTCCGAGAAGACCGAAAATCTCTCCTTCTTCAACATTAAAAGAAACATCGTCTAAAGCCGTGACTTCGCCGTAACGTTTCGTCAAACCTTCAATCTCTATGATTATTCGCTCATTCATCGGGCAACCAACCCAACGCTCAACCGCACAAACCATACGACAATAGTTTAAAAGCGTTTCTTTTCACCTCCATCATGCCAAAAAAACAGTAAGATAGTCTATTCCATTTTGCGGCATGGTTAAAGCCCTATTTTGGGCGTATGAGAAGATAAGCTAAAACGCGACGTACACACCGCTTTAAATTAGTAAAAAGTGAAACCAAACCCTATTTCAAGGCACCAATCGCTTCCTTAATCCTATCAAACTTGTGTTCTTTAACAAGTCCCAAAAAATACTGGAGCCTCCCCAACGCGGCCTTCTTCGTTTTCGATTTTTTCACTTCAATCAAACAAAGCTCCAACGAATCTTCAAAGCCTTCTTGGTAAGTCAAAACCAACTCCTCCTTGCAACTTACGCTCTTTCGGCAAAGTAGGGATTCAACTGTTCCGTCCACAAAATTTCCTTCAACGACACCTTAATCGGATGTCTCTGTTTATACGCCCTGCAACGAATGTTTGCGCCACCGTTGCCCTTCTCGTTCTTCGCCGCAACCACCTTAACGTTTAAGATTACCGAGCCATCCTTCAGGTAAACATTCACGTTCTTGCCAACTAAAGTACGCGCCATGTTCATGTTAAACTTGATCGGACTACCCACCACCATCACCACTCCACATCCATATCTGCAATCCTACGCCAACAACGGCTACAGATCGGCACTTCCTCACCTTTATACAAAATATATAGCACAACATCCGAATTTTTGCAGCGGCTACTCCAAGGATTTTTACACCGTTCGGAAACCCTTGCCATACAAACCACACCAACTACAAACAAACCCGAAAAACGCTTAAAAAACAGTCGCCCGAACATAAACCCGCCAAGCACAGAGAGATAAGCGAAAGTGAACATGACAATATTACCCTCAAACGCAATCATCACATAATAGCACAGAGCGACCCTTGATTTTTCGGTGCAACAAAGATTGAAAGCCTGGCAAAGACTCAAACTCATCACCCAAAAAAGAAACAGAGAAAAGAAGGGCGTGCTGCTGCCCGCATGGAAATCCGAAACTGGCGAAGTACCGTCTGTACCGTTTGAAAGCCTAGTTAACCTTTACTTATGCGACCCTGCCGCCAGAGCAGCTGTGGATTTTTTGGCAGATCAAGTCGTAGGCGCGGGTTTCTACACGACCGCGGAACAGCCTGAGGCAAAGGCGTTGATCGATGCGTTTAACGAATCTGTGAATCTAGACGAGTTACTAATGCAGACCGCAAGAGAAATCGTCGCGTTTGGAAACTGTTTCTGGGAAAAAATTGAGCCCGAAAACTTCGAAAAACTTCAGATTCTGCCCATTACAAGCATTGACAGAATAGTTCGTGATGTTTACGGCAACGTGCACAGCTACAAGCAAACTTTCTCCTATGGAAACGGAACACTAGAGCAAGAAAGAATCATCCATTTCCGCTGGAATGTTATCGACGGCGAGGCTTTCGGAACAGGCATCCTGCGAACCTTAGCAGAATCGATGAAAACCGTCACAAACGAAACACGCCCAAGCTTTGCTGTGATGAAGGCAGGAATGGAAAAAAGCATGGCGGACATCATGCGCAAGTATGCGGGGCCTACGGAGGTCTGGAAATTTCCGGGCCTTACGGACGATAGGGTTGCGGAGTATGCGGCTTTACTGAGATCTATGCCTCGTGAAGGAGCGAGGTTCGTGGTGAACACGCCCGCCGAGGTTGAGGTTGTCAGCGTCGACCCGCGAAGCCGATTTGACGCGTATGTGGAGCATGTGTGGAACCAATATGCTTTGGGCTTGCAAACGCCACTGCCTAAACTTTTCGTGACGCCAGGTTTCACCGAAGCATCCGCAAAAGCGGCGATACAAATCGCAGAGCGCAAGGTCTCTGCTCTTCAACGTTTCATAAAACGCGTCGTTGAACGTGAAGTTTTTGCGTCGGTTTTGAGTCAAGCAGGCATGGATCCCCAAAATGCCAAGTGTCGTCTTCACTGGGGTGTTCCGGAAAAGCCTCAGTTAAGGGTTGAAGACATGCTGAAGGCGTTTGAAGTTGGCGCGGTGAGCGCTAAAGAGTTGCGGATGATGCTTTTGAAGGCAGGTTGGATGCTTGAAATTGGAAAGGAGGGAGAATAGAAAGATGGAGGCTTCTCTTTTAACATCATTCATCGGAGTTTTCGTCGCAGTCCTCCTTCGGACGCTTTTGCCCTACCTCAACAAGCTTCGTGAAGCAGAAGAAAACAATGAAGCGTTGCTTCCATGGAATCATGGGTACACATGGACGTGCGTCTCAGCGTTGGTTACGGGTTTTATCGTTGCTATGTTGACTTTGCCGGCTTTTTCGGTGCCGCCTACGATGGTTGGTCAGTTCGCAGTTTTCGTGACGGCGTTCGGGTACGGTTGGGGAATAAACGATGCTTACAATAAAATACTGATTGACTGGCGCTGAACTAGTCCTGTACTGCTCTTCGTAATTGCTGCTGAAAAACGTGGAAAGACGTTATTCTTTTATTTTTTTCCATTTCTTTTTTGTAGGGTTACTGGTTGACGCCTTCGCTACTACGACCACAAGAGCACCCACTAAAACAGCGCCTATCACTATGATCAAGGTCATCGTTTCTGGAGGGCTTGAGTCAGACACAACAAACCTGTCAGTCGCGGTGAGTTGATAATACAATAAAGCCTCAATTGGATAAGTCCCTTGCCCTCCATAAGCAGCGGTTCTTTCTTCCAACGAAAGCAGTACGCCCGTAAGTTTGTCCCACTTTATGACGGTTGATCGGTAGAACAGAATGTTCTGGCCCCACCATTGATGGGTCGAGTTATAGAAACAGATTTCTCTCCCCCATTTTGGGTCAGTTCGGGTTTCGTTAAGCCTCCAAGTAAAGTTTAGGCTTGAGCCGCCAGGATAGATCATTTCGTCCTTTTGGAGTCCGGCTTGTATGAAGAAGAGATAGCCTTGTCCTAAGCCTGTTTCTAAGTTTACGCCGCCGTCGAATGTGGTTGTGGTGCCGTTTTTGAAGGTGACGGCTTGTTTAAACATGACGTCCCATGACGATATTCTTGTGATAGTGAAGTTTATGGTTGTGATGTTTTGGAATTTTTGTTGGTTAGGAAGCAAAGGCGCAGTAGGCGGGTCAATCCATACGTTGAACTTGCCGTAAGTGAAATAATTGTTTACCTCGACACCTACATAAGCAGCGGCAGCGACGTTCAAAATTGGCGCTGTGTAAGTTAACAGAAACACAACTAAAGAAGTCAAAGCTAACAGGCGTCTTATTGTTTTTTGCATGATGGGTCATTATGAATAAAAGATTGTGCTCCTTATTTTACGTTATTCTTTTTGGACGATTATTCAGAACCTTCTTCGTTTCTAAGGAGTTTGTTGCAAGTGTTTTAAACAAGAACAAAACAAAATAGTATGAAAGACGGTGTCACGCTTGCGGGAAGAAGTATGCATTTCAAACAGAAAACTACAAGAATATTTCTCTGCCTTGTTCAAAACGAACGTCAAAATTGACGGCGTCTGCGAACTCGGCGCAAGTTCGAAAGAAGCACGAGAAAAGGAATTAAAAGGGTTTGGATACGGTAAACCCTACTTGATCGAATGTAGGGTTGGCGGTGAAAAAAAGGAAGTTGTTTTGGAAACTTTACGGGTCGAAGGTGGATTTGGGCATGACCATTTTAGCGACCGTGCGCAGATTTTGATTTGGCAACACTCAGTTTTCAATAATCTTCCTCGTCATGTGCGGTCGGTAGACGTGGGCGCCTTCACGGTGGATGGAAACTTGAAGTCTACTGGCGATTGCCACGAATTTTTTATTATCACAGAACTGGTGAAGGGACAACTCTACCATGTAGATCTCGATAGGATGAAGGAACAAAAACGGTTAACTCGGCTTGACTTGGAACGCTGCAGAGCGCTTTCAGACTACCTCGTTGCCATTCACGGCGTAAAGAAGAATTCTCCAGAGCTTTATGTTCGAAGAATTCGCGACTTGATTGGACATGGCGAATGCATCTTTGGCTTAACAGACAGTTACCCAGCAAAACTTTCCTACATTAGCGAACAAGATTTCATAAAGATCGAAAAGAAATGCATTGAATGGCGCTGGAAACTTAAAAATAAAACACACCGTCTTTCGCAGGTGCACGGTGATTATCATCCTTGGAATATTATGTTTCATAGGGGTTTGGATTTCACTGTGCTTGATCGTAGTCGCGGTGAGTGGGGCGAGCCCGCGGACGACGTGAGTGCATTGTCGATAAACTATCTATTCTATTCTTTGCAAACCTACGGCAAGCTCGCTGGACCGTTTGAACGGTTGTTCCGATTGTTTTGGAGGAATTATTTGGACAAGACTGGCGATGAAGAAATTTTCAGCGTAATTCAGCCCTTTTATGCATGGCGCAGTTTGGTGGTAGCATCGCCCCTATGGTACCCGAACCTTTCTCTAGAGGTACGGAAAAAATTGTTCTGTTTTATTCAGCATGTTCTCGAAACAGAAAAACTAGAATTAAAGAAAATAAACTCTTACTTTAAGGAAGCCTAATAATGCAGAGGAAAAAAGGCTGGTGTGTTTGGATCACCGGATTGCCAGGCAGCGGAAAATCCACCGTGGCAAATCTGTTACTCGAAGAGTTGTTGGCGATAAATGTTTATGCTCAGCTGGTTTCGATCGACATGTTGCGTCGCGACGTGACACCTAAGCCAACATATTCTGAGGAAGAAAGAGACATCGTGTACGCCGCGTTGGTTTTTTCCGCTAAACTCTTGACGGACAACGGCGTCAACGTGATCATCGACGCAACCGGCAACCGTCGACGCTACCGAAACCAAGCGCGAAGCCAGATTGAAAGATTTATCGAGGTCTATCTTCGCTGTCCCTTGGAAGTCTGCATGCAAAGGGAATCCAAACGCAAAAACACGCACTTCGCACCCGAGCAAATATACCGAAAAGGATTGACGGGAAAAAGCCAAACAGTACCGGGTGTTAACGTTCCTTACGAAGAACCGACAAACCCAGAAATAATCATCGACACCGATAAACTGTCACCGAAAGATAGCGTTCAGAAAATTCTCGACAAAATACTAAAAGGGAAAAAAGCCTCTTGACATCGACAAAACCGATGCTTCTCCGCGATCGCGACGCCATAGTGACAGGAGAAAACGTTATCTTCCGAGTGTATGGCTACGCTCATCCGCCAAACGCGTTTGTTTGTGACCCAGAATACGCTCCAGAAAACTTGTATCATTCCCTTAGCCAAAAGGCTTACCGCAAGGGCGTTAAACAAAAAACTGTTTACTACAAGTTCTACTTCGACGAAGGCTTACGTTTTATTCAAAAAAATTATCCACAGCACACTATTTTTTACGCCCCACTTCGAAAGCACATGGTTGGAGTGAAAAAAGCAAACATTAAGAAAATTCGAAAACCAAAAACAAAGTTTAAACGCTTAATGTCAAACCCGCCTAAAGACACATTAGTAAAAAGCCTGCAGGAATTGTACAACACTCTAAAAACGACTGGCAACATGGCGATAAGCGATTTTGGGGTCTTCGGCTCATTGCTTCACGGATTCCATAACCCAAAATTCTCAGACCTCGACCTGATAATTTATGGCAGAAAAAAACTGGAAACGCTCCGTGAATTGTTAAAAAGCCTCTACGAAGATAAGCATGGGTTTTTTAGAAACGAGTTCGAAAACAAAGACGCCATAAAAGCAAAACAATGGCAGTTTCGGAATTACAGTGCGAAAGAATTTCTGTGGCACCAGCGGCGAAAACTGATATATGGATTGTGGAAAAGTCCAATATGCCGAAGAACTGTTAAAGTTGAGTTTGAACCCGTAAAAGACTGGAAAGAAATCAACAACGAATACACCAAACAACTGCAAATTACTCGGAAAGGATGGATAAAAGCCACTGCACGCGTGATTGACGCCAACGATGCACCGTTTATGCCGGCTATCTATAAGATAGAACCGTTGAAAGTTTGGAGCGAGGCTAAAGTGGACAATATCCAACGCGTGCTCTCCTACGTGGAGGAGTTTAGAATGCAAGCAGAAAAAGACGAAATCGTTTACGTGGAAGGCAACTTGGAAAAAGTCACAACAGCAACGGGTAGTTTCCATCAAATCACATTGTCCTACGGGCCGCGGTATTTCGAGCAAGTGTTAAAAGTAAAAAAACAGCAGGTTAAGCGAGAACCATAAAATCTGTTGGTCTATTGCCCAGAAGCAACCGTAGCCACTCTTCGCCTTTCTTGTCTTGTGCACGTTCAATTTTGCCCTGTGCGATGACGGTTTCGCCGTTTCGGGCGTGCTCGTTGAACCTGCCTCGGAAAGAGACGATTTCGGAAAGTGTTCCAGATGCAGTTGTGCCTTCGAGCGTTCGTGTTTGGTCTATTTTGTACGTGCATGGGGTGAATATGGCTTCGGAATCGTCTGTGATTGTTGCTTTGATTTTGGCGTAGCCCACGTTAGTGTAATGTACGTCGCCATAATGTTCACGAGTTTCGCGCCAGTCTTTCACGCACCTTATGAAGTACTCACGTCCCCTGTACGTGCCTTGTAGAACCTTGCGCGAGTCGGTTCGAACAAAATCTTCGAAACTTACGTGCGTGTCTTTCGAGCGGAATTCGAAAAGTTTTAGAAGTGCTGTTCGTGTGCGGTGTGGTTTTAATGGGCTTTTTTTGTCGTCGGCAAGCGTGACGAGAGCAGCGTAGACTTTGCGGCAGTTTTTGGCGCCGTAGATTATTGGGTCGACGTCTGATGTTTTTGTGTGCAGTTTTGCGAGTATTGAGCCAGAAATGCCCATGCTGCTCCACGGGATGTTGGCAGATTCTTTTAGAACTTCGGCTAACTCTAACGCAAGCCTCTCAATCGGGTCTGGGTGCTTGTCGCCGCGGAGTTCAAGTAATCTTTTAACTGGGCTATAGTGGCGTTTTATGTTGTCTGCTGGAATTTCGCAGAGAATCTCTCCGAACACTTCGTCTTGAACGAGGTATTCTGGAAACTTTTCCTTCAAAAATCCGTAGCGAGTCGAAAGCGCGTAGACTTTGCTGTACCGCACAGAGTCTCGTTTTCTTTCGCCTTCAGCGTGAGGAATAAACCGTGGAAACGCTACGACGCGGTTTGGCGGGTGAACCAAGCCTTTTACGTCGAAAATAATGCCGTTAACGTCTTCGATGAGGTCGCCCTCGCGAAACCGCATACAATTTACACTCATGCTTCCAGTCTAACGTCGGGTTATTTTATTTTTTCGTGTTTGCGTTGGATGAGTATACGTGCGAAAAATAAGAAGTTTGTCAAAAGTGCTTTTAGGTAAGTACACAATATTCCTAAAGAGAAGGGAGAACGAATGAGCATCGACACAATTATTCCTAAAAAGGGAGAAGTCGCCTTCAAGTGGTTCAACAAGTACGCCGGAATCGCCATCACGACACCCACGAAGACCGTAATCATCGACCCCGCCGACGTAAACCCGAAAATGTTCCAAACCGCCGATGCCGTCTTGCTTACTCATGAGCATTATGATCACTTGGACGAAACCGTGGTAAAAGACATCTTTCAACGCACCCAATGCCAAGTCATCGCGGATCCCACTTCGACTAAGAGATTAAAAAGCATAATCCCGCAAAACAAGCTTCAAGAAACTCATGTCGGCGCAGAACATAAAGTAGGCGAAATAACAATACGTACTGAGCCTTGCAATCATCCGCCGGCGGCGACGCCTGTAACGTTCCTGATCACGAGCGAAGACGGTGTAAAAATCTACCATACCGCTGATAGCTTACCGTTTTCAGAGATGAAACGGTTGGGAGAACAACTGAAACCGCACATTGCTTTCTGCACAGTTGCCATCGCGCCGGCCGCGTCGCCGCAAAATGGAGTTGAAATTGCGAAGCTTGTTAAGCCAGAAATAGCCATTCCCTATCATACAGCATCGAAGGCGGATTTGACACGGTTTGCCGAGATTCTTTCTAAGCAGGCTCCTTACATAAAAAGTCAAATAATCGAACAGGGAAAAACGTACAAGTATCCTATGAGGGAAATGCGTTGAGCGAAAGAGAAATCATGAAGACGGAGCTTTGTCAGATTCTACATAAAATCGGAGCGTTAAAATTTGGCGCTTTCAAACTTGCCAGCGGAAAGACGAGCCCTTACTATATTGACTTAAGGATTGTGCCCAGTTTTCCTGACGCCTTCCAAAAAGTCTGCAACCTCTACTTAACTCTGATAGGCATGAACGTCGGCGAAAAAAACTTTGACCGAGTCGCGGGGGTTCCCACGGCTGGCATGGCGTTTGCTGCTGTGATTGCCTACAATTTTAAGAAGCCTTTCCTGTACGCGCGACCTCGAATTAAGAGGCATGGAAGGGAAAGATACGTCGAGGGAATACTCATGCCGGGCAACCGTGTTCTCGTGGTCGACGACTTGATTACAACGGGAAAATCGCTGATAAACGCGATCAAAGCCATCCGCGCTGAGGGCGGTGTGGTGAACGATGCCGTGGTGTTGGTGAATCGGGAAGAAGGCGGAAGAGAAAAACTGTTAAAAAACAATGTTAATTTGCACTATTTGCTCGACGCCAGCGAAGCAGCGGGCAAACTGTACGAAATCGGTGCGCTTTCTCAAGAACAGTATGAGACTATCATAAAGCAGGTTAAAAAGAAATAGTAAAAGGGGTTATGAATAGTAGATTAGCTCTTCTTTTTCTAGGCGTTCGTGAAGTTTGTTGACTGCCTCGTAAACGTCCTGTTCCTTTTTAGCGCCCGTGCACACGAGTTTTCCGCTTGCGAACAATAGAATTACTACTTTGGGCTCGTCCATGCGGTAAATCAGCCCCGGAAACTGCTCTGGCTCGTACATTGTTCGTCCCAATTCGAACGCGGCTTTTTCTAGGTCAATCATGCCGCCGAGGCTTGCTGAAGCAACGATGTTCTGTATTTTTAGTTCGGGTTTGCTGATTATAATTATGCCGCTGCGTTTTAGTTCTTTAATCACCCGCATCACGGCTCTTCGCGCTTCTTTTTCAGATTTTGCGCCTGTGCAAACCATCTTGCCCGAATTGAAGATTAAGGTTGCAGTTTTTGGTCGCTTTAGTCTGAACACGAGGCCCGGGAACTGTTCTGGACGGTACTCGACGCCTGGATAGCCTTTAACGACTGCGTTTAGGTCGACTCTCTGTTTAAGCGTTGCAGAAGCCACAACGTTTTCGATGTTGATACTCGCCTTCACTTTGGGCATCAAAACACACCCTTTTAAATGTCAAGTATTTCGCATGTCTCCCTTATAAAGCCTTATAAATAAATTGCGTTTTTTGACGCGTACGTGAGATACAGGTAGATTCCGAATCTGAATTCTCTTATCAGAATGTTTACATAATGTCATCGAGAATAATCCCGTAGGGGTAAGAGGCAAGTTGTCCATACGGGATTACCTTCACGAAAAAGCAGAAGAATCACGACATAACGAAATGTCAGCGTACCTAATGTTCATCGCAGGCGCCATTTTCTACGTGGGTGGAATTCTTGAAACCATAATCACAACCCAAACGCCCGATTGGTTTCTGTTCTTTCCCTATAATTTTACTCCTGATCAGGGCGGTAGCATTCCTCCTGGCAGCATATTGGGAATGGCGTTGATGATTTGCGGCGTTACATTACTGGTATTTGGCTTGGGTGCCGGAGTGTTCTATTCCCGTGACCGAGCTTGGTACATGCAGGAACTTTACAAAACCCATTCCTTAGAAGCCGAAACCATGGGCACGAAAAAACGAAAAAGAAAAAACAACATAAACAAAACTCTAGTAACCTAAACCTGTTGTTCAACCTCAACTGGAGGCTTCTTTTTCTCTCTCACGGCAGAAAAGAGATACTCCGCCACAAAAACAATTATTATCAAAAAAAGAATAGCTAAGATCCCACTGGGCGTTCGAATAAAAAGCGGGACGTTACCAACCCAAGGCACTATGCCCACGAGTTTTCCAACCACGTAGTATTCAGGCACCCCGTCAAAGTTTGTGCCTGGCCACGCATCTGCAACTGGGTTGTGGTCGCCCTTCGTTGTGAAATACC
>JAWBOF010000034.1:0-10745 GCA_038826685.1 Bathyarchaeia archaeon | reverse complement strand
ATGGGCGAAGAAAAAGAATACCGCGGACCACCACCGAAAGTACCGCTGGAAAAAATATCAGAGTTTATGTGGCGAATCCCACAAAAATACAAACGGGGCATGCGTGTTCCGGGTTTGGTTCTAGCCGACGCGGAGTTACTTGAAAAAATGAAAACCGACCGAACCCTAGAACAATGCGCCAACGTTGCACATTTACCGGGCATTTACAAATACGCGATAACCCTGCCCGACGGGCATGAGGGCTATGGTTTCCCGATTGGCGGCGTGGCAGCGACAGACTATGAAGAAGGCGTCGTAAGCCCCGGCGGCGTAGGCTACGACATCAATTGTGGTGTGCGATTATTAACCACTAATATGTCTGAAGCCGACATCCGTCCCAAACTCGTCGAACTAACAAACGCCATATTCAACAATGTCCCTTGCGGGTTAGGTAGCCGCCGCAAAGATTTTCACGTGACCTTCAACGAACTCGACCGCATAGCGCGAGAGGGAGTGCCTTGGCTGATTGAGCAAGGGCTGGGCTGGAAAGAAGACGTTGAACACTGCGAAGAAAGAGGCCGCATGGAAGCCGCAGACCCCAACAAAGTATCTTCCGCAGCAAAAAACAGAGGCATAACACAAATCGGCACACTAGGCTCGGGAAACCACTTCCTCGAAATCCAAAAAGTCAACAAAATCTATGACCAAAAAGTCGCCAAAACCTTCGGCATCACACACGAAGGACAAATCACAGTTATGATTCACTGTGGCTCACGAGGATTCGGCCACCAAATCTGCTCAGACTATTTGCGAGTCATGGAACGCGCCGTGCACAAGTACAAAATCGAACTCCCCGACCGAGAACTCGCGTGTGCGCCGGGAAACAGCGACGAAGCACAAGACTATTACCAAGCCATGGCATGCGCGGTGAACTATGCCTTCGCCAACCGTCAAGCAATAGCCCATTGGGTCAGACAAAGTTTTGAACAAGTTTTCAAAAAACCCGCCGAAACCTTCGGCTTAAAACTTGTCTACGACGTTGCCCACAACATTGCAAAAATCGAAGAACACAAGACAAACGGCGAAACCCGAAAAGTGTGGATTCACCGAAAAGGCGCAACCCGAGCGTTTCCGCCAAACCACGAAGCCGTCCCAGCCGATTACCGGGCGGTAGGGCAACCTGTCATAATTCCTGGAAGCATGGGTACAAGCTCGTGGTTGCTGGTTGGCACGGCGAAGGCGATGGAAATCTCGTTTGGCTCAACTGCTCATGGCGCGGGCAGAATGCTTAGTCGCGCGGCGGCGAAACGTCAATTTTGGGGTGGCGAGATAAAAAAGACGTTAGAAAGCCGTGGGATGGTTATTCGCGCTGCGAGCCAGGTGGTTTTGGCCGAGGAAGCTGACCCTGCATATAAGGATGTGGATAAGGTGGCTGAAGTAAGCGACAAGCTCGGAATTGCCACACGTGTGGTTAGGCTGGTTCCGCTCGCCGTGGTGAAGGGGTGATTCTCTTTTTTGGTTGATTTACGAACAGAAATTAATTATAGTGAATGTGCTATAGTTTTGGAGGTGTGATTGAAATGTCAACCGAAGCGTCATCGACGGGGTTTAGGCAAATCTACTACAGCCGCACGCTTCAGGACTATTGGATTCGCAGGTTCGTGGCTTTCATCATCGACGCTGTGATTCTCTCTGTGGCTACGTGGATACTCATCGGTATAATCGCGATTGCTTCTTTGGGTTTCTGGTGGTGGACGAATATGCTTGCGTTTCCGTTTCTTTCGGGAATCTTCTGGCTCTTGTACTCGGCGTGCATGGAGTATTTTTATGGTTTCACTATAGGCAAAAGGATTATGGCGCTCCGAGTTATGAAGACGGACGGAAAGAGGCTTACGTTGGATTTGGCGTTCTTGCGGAATGTGACGAAGATTTATTGGGTGCTGCTTTTGTTGGACATCGTGGTTGCGCTGGCTTTGCCGGGTGACCCGACGCAGAAGTACACGGATCGGTTTGCTCGAACCTCAGTCGTTACCTAACCCAATCTCCTCATTTTTTCTTCGTATCGGGCTTATTTTTAATATAGTGGAGTTGTATTGTTTATGGTTCGTCGAGAATGGAGTGTTTGGCTTTGGCATCGTTTACGGTTGTCGGGTTGGAGAAGTTTCCGCTCGTGAAAGCAGGCGATGATTTAGCTAGGATTATTGTTGAAGCCGCTGGTGCGAATGGTGTTGTCGTGGAGGATGGTGACGTGATTGTTGTTTCTCAGAAGATTGTTTCGAAGGCTGAGGGAAGGCTTGTGCGGTTGGGGGATGTGGTGCCGTCGGAGCGTGCTAGGAAAGTTGCCGCAGTTACGGGTAAGGATGCGCGGTTTGTCGAGTTGGTGCTTCGAGAGACTGGGCGGGTTGTGAAAGCGGTGCCGGGGTTTTTGGTTGTCGAGGACAGGCGGGGTTGGGTGTGCCTTAACGCGGGGATTGACAAGTCGAATGTGTCGCCTGAGAGTGACGTGTACTTGCTTTTGCCCACGAACCCGGATGGTTCGGCGAGGCAGATTCGACGGGAGGTTATGCGGCTGACTGGGAAGAGGGTGGGCGTGGTGATCTGTGACACGTATAGTCGTCCTTTTAGGCGTGGGCAAGCCGAATTTGCGATCGGCGTGGCGGGGGTTAAGGTTTTCAGGGATTACCGCGGCGAACGGGATTTGTTTGGTTATGTTTTGCAGGTGAAGAACGTCGCCGTGGTGGATGAGTTGGCTTGTGCGGCTGAGTTGGTTATGGGACAGGGGAACGAAGCCGTGCCCGTGGCGATTGTTAAGGGTTTGAAACGAGTAGAGTTGTGTGAGGAGGCTGAGTCGTCGGTGAAGGATTTGCGGTTGGCTGCAGGTGAGGATTTTTTCGAGAAGACTTTGTGAGCGCCTATTCTTCGTCGTCTGGTGCGTATTGTTCGGGTGCGAGTATGAAGGGGTTGGTTGTTTTTTCTGTGCCTATCGTGGTTGTTGGTCCGTGTCCCGTGTAGACGGTGAAGTGGTCGGGTAAGACGAGGAGTTTTTGTTTGATGGATTGGATTATTTGTTTGTAGTTGCCGCCAGGAAAGTCGGTTCTGCCTATGCTGCCGTTGAAGAGCGTGTCGCCGACGAAGACGCAGTCGTTGCCGATTAGGCTGATGCCGCCTTCTGTGTGTCCAGGCGTATGGACTACTCGGAGCAGTTGTTTGCCGAAGCGGATGGCGTCGCCTTCGCGGATGGTTTTGTCGGCGGGTGGAGAAACCAGTTTTATGCCGAACATGTGCGCCCAGCCTTCGCCGCTTTTGCCTAGGAGCGGTGCGTCGAGTTCGTGAATTACTATGGGCGCGCCTGTGGCTTTTTTTACTACGCCGTTTCCGCTGGTGTGGTCGACGTGTCCGTGCGTGTTAACAATGTACTTGACTTCCAAGCCATACGCTTCTATGAGGTGGAGCACGGTTTTCTTGCCCTCGGTTTCTGTGGAGAAAGCAGGATCGATTACGATGGCTTCCTTTGTTTCTTCACACCAAACCACGTAACAGTTCGTATCCAACCCGCCCAACACAAGCATCTTCACAATCATTAAGCAACCACACCATTTTGCGAAATAAATTCACCATTCTTACTTAAGAACCTACCCTACTTTCACCTGATAACGATGAAAAATCTACTCAAACTCGCGTAATGTCGCAGATTCATCGGAAAGATGCTGTTGATGTTGCCAGTAGGGTTTGTGTTTGTTTGGAGGTGCCTTAGTAAGCTGTTTTGGCTTAAAAAACAAGGCATCGCATAAGCATATAAAAGTCCTAAGCACACCTACTAGAATAATCAACGCAAAGGCACCGCAAAACAACACGCGTCCCTCAACCAAGTGAACCACGGGGTCTCTGCTCATATTTGGGGTATATTTGGAGCCTAATTGGATCATATATGGAAGAGGACCTAGAAACGCGGCGCACGCACTAGCACGGAAGAAAACCAGCCCGCCAAAACACAACCTATTTAACAATAAACCATCTCTTTCACCATCCCAAAAACAAAACAGTGAAAAGCCTTGACCACTGCCCCGCCCAAACAATTACTTCAACTACTGAAAGCCCAAAAATACCACATCATCGGAAACCACTCCGCCGTCAAACGTTGCAGATGGCTTTACGAATCCCTCGTCCACAACCGACCATGCTACAAACAACAATTCTACGGCATCCAAAGCCACAGATGCATCCAAATGACGCCCACCGTAGCACAATGCAACCTACGATGCATGTTCTGCTGGCGCATCCAAAGCGAAGACCTCCACGAAACCACATGGAACGAACTAGCCCCACCAAAATGGGACACGCCGGAAACCATAATCGAAGAATGCATAAAAGCCCAAAAAAGGCTCATAAGCGGATACAAGGCAAACCCAAAAACCAACCCCAACAAATACCGAGAAGCCACACAGCCAAAACATGTTGCCATCAGCCTCGCCGGCGAACCCACACTTTATCCACAACTCGGCGAACTAATCGAACAATTCACCAAAAAAGGCTTCACCACATTCCTAGTCACAAACGGAACAAAACCAGAAGCACTAACCAAACTCAACAAAGAACCAACACAACTCTACATCAGCCTCTGCGCACCCGACGAAACCACATTCAAAAAAACCTGCCGCCCCCAAACCCCCGACGCATGGAAAAAACTAAACAAAACCCTCGCATTGCTTTCAACCTTCACCTGCCCCACGGTGCTACGCTTAACATTAACCCGCCACCTCAACCTAAAAAACCCCGAACAATACGCTAAACTAATCACCAAAGCCAACCCCACATACGTAGAACCAAAAGCATACATGCACGTCGGCTTTTCACGACTCCGCCTAGAATTCGAAAACATGCCCAGCCACAAAGAAATACAAGAATTCGCCACACAACTCGCAAAAGAAACAAGCTACAACATCCTACAAGAAGCACCCGAAAGCCGCGTTGTCCTGCTCAGCCGACTAAAAAAACCGAAAAAACTCGACCAAAACTAAACCAACCCCTCACATCACCAACCAAACATTCGTTTAAAACAATTCAAACAAACCCAAAAAACCACATCACCTACACCAAAACAGTTTATTAAATGATAAAAAATCTTATATACACCATGGGTTATGCTGTTGATTTAACAACAACTACAAAAGAGGATTAAACCATGGTAAACGAAGGAAGAGGCAGATTATTCAGAAGAAAAGACGGAAAATTCCTCATATACCTCCCCAAAGACCTCGCCGAAGACAGCATGTTCCCATTCAAAGGAGCCACATCCGTACTCGTAAAAGTCACATTCCAACTCGGCGACGAAAAACTCATAATCGAAAAATGGAAAGAACCCACCAACTAAGAATAACCATTACCAAAACACCCATTTACTCATCCACTTTCAACACCATTTTCTCCCATATACAAAAAATTTTTCTGCACAACCCTTTTAGGAACCCTACAACAAACAATCCACCAACACACAACCAACAAGTGAGCAAAGTGACATTCAACAAACTACTCACCAAAATCCAAAAAGAACTAACACAAAAAGAACAGATCAAAGAAGAAATCCAAAAAACCATGCGCAAAGCCACCCGCCTTTCCAAACAAGCCATCCTACTCACACACCAAAACAGACAAGAAGAAGCAAAAAAACTCCTCAACCAAACCGACAAACTCTTCACAACCCTCACCAAACTCACCAAAGAACACACCGACCTATTCTACACAGGAATCGTAAACGCAGCTTTCCAAGAATACGCCGAAGCACACATCTTCCTCGCGCTAACCCAAGAAAAACCACCACCCAACCCAACACAACTCGGCATATCATCCATCGACTACATACTCGGCCTAGCCGACGTAATCGGCGAACTACGACGAAGAACATTAGACATGCTAAGAAAAGGCAAAACAAAAACAGCAGAAAAATGCCTAGAAACAATGGAACAAATCTACACTGAACTCACAGCCATGGACGACGCCTACATGCTCGTGCCTGGTCTGAGAAGAAAATGCGACATAGCACGATCTATAATCGAAGCCACCCGAGGCGACATAACCCTCGAAACTCGACGCACAGCACTAGAACAATCAATAAAAAAACTAGAAAAAACACTCTCAATAAAAAAGAACCAATAAAACCATGCCCCAAACAAAAATTCCCCAAAAGTTCTCAGTAAAAAAAGCCCACAACGCACAGCGGCTACTCTCAGAAAAAATATTACAAAAAGACACGTTGCCAAAAAAAATTCGTTACATCGCCGGAATAGATATTGCCTATTCAGAACAATTCGCTATAGGAGCAGCGGCAGTTTTGGATTACAAGTCACTTTTGTTAAAAGAATTTAAAACAACAATCTGCAAAACCCGTTTTCCCTACATCCCCACCTTATTATCCTTCAGAGAGATTCCACCCGCCGTCTCAGCGATTAAAAAATTAAAACTTGACCCAGCAGTTTTCCTCATCGACGGACAAGGCATAATGCACCCTTACCGACTCGGATTCGCTGCCCATCTAGGCTTAGTAATCAATCGGCCCACCATCGGCATCGCAAAATCACCTCTTTGCGGAAAGGTTCAAGCGTTCACGAATGATTACTGGGCACCAATCGTGGATAAACACGAAGTTGTCGGCGCCGCCGTGATCACCAAAAAAGGAAAAAGCCCCCTTTATGTAAGCGTTGGCAACATGGTTTCCTTGCAAACCGCAATCTCCATAGTAAAACATTGCACAAAAACTAATCGAATTCCTGAACCTCTACTACAAGCGCATAGAATCGCAACTGAAGAAAAAAGGAAAATACAAAATATATTCTCGTACAAAAAACATAACGGAGACGAACGTGTTGGATAAACGTTTAAAACAAATTGCAACCCAAATAAAGAATAAGTCGCTGCAAAAGAAAACATTAGAATTTCTCGAAAACCCAACTGTAAAAATCGAGAACAAAACATATTCCGGATTACCGCTCGATCTCGCACCAGCAGGCCTATCGCGGCACCATAGCTATCAGGGCGGTTTTATTGAACACGTTTTGGCAAGCACTAAAATCGCCTTAACTTTGTGCGATGTTGTTGAAAGCGTTTACAACGGAAAAGTGAACAGAGATTTTGTTCTAGCAGGGATGATTTTGCACGACATTTTCAAACCACTAACTTACGAAATACGCGAAAACGGAAGTTACGCAGTAGCCCCCTTAGGCGACCGTATTGACCATCTAACTTTAATAACTTCTGAACTCATACGAAGAGGTTTTCCTCTCGACATAGTGCACATAGTCGCAGCACATCATGGCGGAGAAGCTGGACCGATATATCCCCGAACAGTCGAAGCACTGATTTGTCACCTCGCGGATTCGGCGGATTCAAAGTTGAACGGTGAAATTCTAAGAGCAGCACGTTACCTTTCTCAACGGGCAACCGGCATTGACTTGCCAAAGTTAACATCCAAAGAATCCTTCGAAATCGTCAACGCAAAAGTGTGGAAAGGCTGGGAAGGCGTAAAACACGCCGTTGAAAAAATGGAGAAAAGAAGAAGAGTTCAAGCAAAATAGGAAGCTATACCGGCATTATTTCCGTGCCCAAAGTTTTAGTGTCTAACAAGGCGAAGGTAGGCTTGCCACTGAGATAGCCGCAGACTTCACCAGGGTTTATAATGATCGTTTTGCCTACGCGATAAATTTTTGCCTCGTGCGAGTGAGCGTGCACGACGACGTCGTAGCCTTGTGTTCCAATTAACGAATTCAAGAGCCCTACGTCGTCACCGTGAACCATCGCAATTTTGATGTTATCCACGATGACTTCTGCAAAGGCTCCACGGATTTCCCCGTTTATTTCTTGGAATCGTTTTGTCAAAAGCGGATGGTCGCCGTCGTTGTTGCCAAAAATGCCGATCACTTTGGCCTTTAGAGGTTTTAATCTAAGCACCGAGAAGCCAGCGACGTAGTCACCAGCATGCAAAACAAGCTGGGCATTTTCTTCATTTAATCGTTTTACGGCCTTGTCGATGTTTGGCAAATTGTCATGCGTATCTGCGATTATGCCAATTTTCATGCTTTCGATTCTTCCAAAACCTTCTTGCCGCATTCATATCCTTTCTCGAAAGCGTCCAAGTTGAGTTTTTCGGTACCTTTGGGGATGTTGCTGAGAATTGCTTTCTTCATCGCTTCTACGTCGACTATTCTTGTTATAGACGTCAACGCACCTAGCATGATAACGTTGGCGATTATGGTTTTGCCCAGTTCTTCCGCCATTTTTGTAGCAGGCACCTTGTAGATCCGCTTATCAGGCATGGTTAGTTGTTGCGGAATCATGTCTGGATCGAGGATAAGTATTCCGCCGCTCTTTAACGTCTCAGCGTAACGAGTGTAAGCCGCTTGCGACATGACAACAAGTATGTCTGGATCAGTAACCTTCGGAAAGTCGATCTCGTCATCTGAGATAACAACTTCTGACCTACACGAACCGCCTCTCGATTCCGGGCCGTAAGACTGCGTTTGAACCGCGTTCTTATCCTCGTAAAGTGACGCAGCCATCGCCACGATCAAGCCAGCCCTAATAATTCCTTGACCACCAAAGCCTGCAATCCTTACTTCAAGCCTCATAAAAATCAAGCACCTCCAGTGCCTCTGCCTTGGACCTGAGCAGTCATTTGGCGCAACAACTTTTCGAACGTAGGCTTTTCGATGTCAACAAACTCTCCTACCGGGATCTTTTCCGCCGTGATTTCTGCTCGTGCAGGATCTGAAAAGTTCTGAATCACCGATGCTTTTTTGAACCAGTTCATAAAGTCCATTGCGGTTCCAATTTTGCTGGCTTTGCCATAGATTTCAGGGCATGGAGAAACGATTTCGATAAAGGAGAAACCCTCTTTCTGAATGGCCTTCTTTATCGATTCCGTCATTCTGCGCACGTGAAGCGTCGTCCATCTCGCCACGTAGACGGCGCCCGAAGCAGCTGCCAAGTGAACAAGGTTGAAGGGATGTTCGATATTACCGAAAGGCGTAGTAGCGGTTCTGGATGCAAGAGGTGTGGTTGGTCCTTGCTGACCACCTGTCATGCCGTAGTTGAAGTTGTTGGAGCAAATCACTTTTATGCCGATGTTTCTTCTCGCAGCGTGAATAAAGTGATTGCCGCCGATGGCGAAAAGGTCACCGTCTCCGCTTATGACGATCACATTAAGCTCGGGATTAGCCAACTTCACACCGACTGCGAACGGGATGGGACGGCCGTGCGTGGTGTGGAATGAATCTGTGTTTGTGTAACCTGCGATACGCCCAATACAGCCGATGCCTGAAATTACAGCAATTTTGTCCAAATCAACTTCAAGCTCTTTTAAAGCCGTTACAAAACTGTTCAGAATTGTGCCGTCTCCGCAGCCGGGACACCAGATGTGGGGGATGGTTGTCTTTCTTAAGAATGGTTCAAGTGGATGCGCGATTTGTGTTGTTTGTGTGGTCATTTATTGTTTTCCTCCTTTTATAGCCTCCAAAATTTCTTCAGGTTTGTGAGGTTCTTCACCGAGTTTTGAAAGAAACGTGACAGGCGTCGTCTTTGCTGCACGTTCTACTTCACGCACAAGCTGGCCGTAGTTCATTTCGGGCACCACGATCATCTTAACTTTCTTAGCCACTTCTGCAACTTGTTTTTCTGGAAAAGGCCACAATGTTATCAGTCGAAGTAATCCAGCTTTAATGCCGGCATTTCTTGCCTTTCTCACGGCACTCCACGCCGCTCTTGCTTCAATTCCATAAGCCACCACAGCGATTTCTGCGTCGTCAAGCATTGTTTCTCTAACCTGTATGATTTTATCTGCGTTCTTTCTTATTTTGTCACAAAGCCTTTGAACCAAGGCTTGTTGGACCCTGATACTTTCGGTGCGAGGCCGCCCCTCTTCATCATGAGTTAACCCAGTCGCGTGAAAGTGGTAACCTTCTCCGAAAACAGCCATGGGTGGAACAAGATCTTCGTCAGGTTTGAAGGGCGCATATCTCTCCGGCGGAACTTTGGGTTTTTTTCGGTTTAAAATCTTTATCTGGTCTGCAGGGGGAATTATCACTCTTTCCCACATGTGCCCCACTATAGCGTCCATCATTATCATCACAGGAACACGGTAGGTTTCGGCATAGTTGAAAGCCTCAATAGTTAAGTCAAAGGATTCTTGCACTGTTGATGGCGTTAAGGCGATGATTTCGTAGTCGCCATGGGAGCCCCATTTTGCCTGCATAACGTCCTGTTGTCCTGCCATGGTCGGTTGTCCGGTGCTTGGTCCACCCCGCATAACGTTTACGATGACGCATGGAGCCTCAGTCATGACTGCTAAGCCAATGTTTTCTTGCATCAAACTAAAACCTGGTCCAGAAGTCGCGGTCATGGCCTTCAACCCCGCATAAGATGCGCCTATAACTGCAGCGATTGAGGCGATTTCGTCTTCCATCTGAATGTATGTACCGCCAACCTGCGGTAAACGGCGAGCCATGCGCTCAGCGATTTCTGTTGCGGGCGTAATGGGATAGCCACCGAAAAATCTGCAACCCGCAGCCAAGGCTCCTTCTGCACATGCAAGGTCTCCGCTAAAGAAGTGTTTGCCCGTTAAAACAGCCTTATTTTTTTCGCTCATCCTTTCCAGCCTCTTTTGTTTCTTTCTTTTCATTTGATTTTTCTAAAACGAAAATGGCAAAGTCTGGGCAAATTGCTTCGCAGAAGCCACAGATCGTGCATTTTTCTGGGTTCACTACTTTTGGCGGGTGTAC